>CAMWHX010000060.1 GCA_947174155.1 uncultured Porphyromonadaceae bacterium | reverse complement strand
GTGTCTACGTAGCCTATGACCTTTATATAGAGGGGAGTTTCAAGGTTGCCACCTCCGATTGGTCAACCATAGACTTCGGTGGTGACGGCAGCAAGATTCTCCCGGACGTCCCCTACAATCTGGTCAAACAGGGACGCAACATCAGCTGCGACTCCCCGCTGCACGGCGTCAATATGGAGCTTGACCTCAATCGCGGCACCCTGATCGTGACCCACAACTCTGTCGGAGTTGTCGGCACCATCTGCGATGACGAGGAGGTGACGGCAGTCTATGACGTGCTCGGTCGCCGACTCCGCCCCGGCGATGAAATCAGAGGACTGCGCATCGTGAGACGCGCCGATGGCTCCACAGTCAAGGTAATCGGACGCTAAAATCCCGCTCGAGAAGGAAAAATAATGTTATACAACATAAAAATCGCCCGTATTTCAGTGGAAATGCGGGCGATTTTTATTAACTTTGCAAAGTAATTGCAATCACAACACGCGACCACATATGCAGCCAATACTCAAGGCCCGTCTCATACTTGAAGACGGCACCGTCTTTGAAGGCAAGTCTTTCGGTTATCCCGGCTCGACAGCCGGCGAAGTAGTGTTCAACACCGCCATGACCGGGTATCCGGAGTCACTCACGGATCCCTCCTATGAGGGTCAGATACTCGTCACCACGTATCCTATACTGGGCAACTACGGCGTCCCTCCGCGTCGCGAGAAGGACGATGTGAGCGAATACTACGAGAGTGATCACATCCATGCCCGGGCCATCGTGGCGCAGGACTACAGCTGGGACCACTCTCACTGGCAGGCTGACCGCTCACTGGCGCAGTGGCTCAATGAGGAGCAGATCCCCGGTATTTATGACATCGACACCCGCGCGCTGACCAAGATACTGCGCGAACGCGGCTCCATGCTCGGCAAAATCGTAGTCGAGGGAGCTGAAGAGCCGGAGTGGTATGATCCCAACCGCGAGAACCTCGTGGCCAAGGTCTCCTGTCGCGAACCGGAGATCCACGGAGAGGGTGAGAAGACGGTAGTGCTCGTGGACTGCGGTGTGAAGCACAACATCATCCGCTGTCTGACCCGCCGCGGAGTGAAGGTCATCCGCGTGCCCTGGGATTATGACTTCAACACTCTGGACTACGACGGCCTCTTCATCTCCAACGGCCCCGGCAATCCTGATATGGTCGACGTCACCGTCGACCACCTGCGCGAGGCTCTCAAAGGCGACAAACCCATCTGGGGAATCTGTATGGGCAATCAGCTGCTCTCCAAGGCTGCCGGAGCCAAGAGCTACAAACTCAAATACGGACACCGCAGTCACAATCAGCCGGTGCGCCGCGTAGGCACCGACACCTGCTTCGTGACATCTCAAAACCACGGATTCGCCGTCGACCAGGAGACACTCCCCCCAGACTGGGAACCGGCTTTTGTCAATATGAACGACGGCACCAACGAGGGTATCCGCCACCGCACGAAGCCCTTCTTCTCGGCGCAGTTCCACCCCGAAGCCAGTTCCGGTCCCAAAGACACGGAGTTCCTCTTCGACGAGTTTATAGCCACTCTCTGAACCCTTCACCCTATCAAAGCAATCTCCAATGACACAACAGTATAATCACGACACAAATCATCAGAGCAAGATTAAGAAGGTACTGCTGCTCGGCAGCGGTGCCCTCAAGATAGGTGAGGCCGGGGAGTTTGACTATTCCGGTTCGCAGGCCCTCAAAGCCCTCAAGGAGGAGGGTGTGGAGACCATACTCATCAATCCCAACATCGCGACCGTACAGACTTCCGAGGGGTTTGCCGACAAGATCTACTTCCTGCCGGTGACCCCTTACTTCGTAGAGCGCGTCATCAAGAAGGAGCGCCCTGACGGCATCCTCCTCTCGTTTGGAGGCCAGACGGCCCTCAACTGCGGCGTCGAGCTCTACCAAGACGGCGTCTTCGAGCAATACGGCGTCCGCGTGCTCGGCACCCCCGTGCGCGCCATCATGGACACCGAAGACCGTGAAGCGTTCGTGCATAAACTTGACGAGATCGATGTCAAGACCATCAAGAGTGAGGCTGTCGACAGTGTCGACGAGGCTGTGCGTGCTGCCGAAGCCTTGGGATATCCCGTGATCGTGCGTGCCGCCTACGCCTTAGGCGGACTGGGCTCCGGATTCTGCGATAATCGCGAGGAGTTGGTGGCCCTGACCGAGAAGGCCCTCTCCTTCTCTCCCCAGGTACTGGTCGAGAAATCGCTTAAAGGATGGAAAGAAGTGGAATATGAGGTAGTCCGCGACCGCTTCGACAACTGCATCACCGTCTGCAACATGGAGAACCTCGATCCTCTCGGCATCCATACCGGCGAGAGTATCGTCGTGGCCCCCTCACAGACCCTAACCAACGAGGATTACCACTACCTGCGCAAGCTCGCCATCAAGATCGTGCGCCACATCGGCATAGTCGGCGAGTGCAACGTGCAGTATGCCTTCGACCCCGAGTCGATGGATTATCGCGTGATCGAGGTCAACGCCCGTCTGAGCCGGTCCTCAGCCCTCGCCTCCAAGGCGACCGGTTTCCCCTTGGCGTTCGTGGCTGCCAAACTCGGTCTGGGCTACGGTCTCTTCGACCTGCGCAACTCCGTGACCAAAGACACGACCGCCTTCTTTGAGCCTGCATTGGACTACGTCGTGGTCAAGCTCCCGCGCTGGGACTTGGGTAAGTTTCACGGCGTGCGTCGCGAGATCGGCTCTTCGATGAAGTCAGTGGGCGAAGTCATGGCTATCGGCCGCACCTTCGAGGAGGCTATCCAGAAGGGATTGCGTATGATCGGCCAGGGTATGCACGGATTCGTGGCCAACAAGGATATGGCCTCATCCGATATCGATAGAGCGCTGCGCGAACCGACCGACAAGCGAATATTCGTCATCGCCGAAGCCCTGGAGAAGGGTTACTCCGTGGAGCGCATCCACAAACTGACCAAGATTGACCGATGGTTCCTCTACAAACTGCAAAATATCATCCGCACCTCTCGCGAGTTGCGTGAATACGACACCCTCGAAGCCCTCCCCGACGAACTGCTTCGTCAGGCGAAGAAACAGGGATTCAGCGACTTCCAGATAGCCAGATGCCTCTTCAAGGAGAATATGGGGCGCGGATCGGAAGCCGCTATGGAGGTGCGCCGTCATCGCAAGAGCCGCGGCATAGTCCCCGTGGTCAAGCAGATCGACACCATGGGTGGCGAGTATCCGGCGCAGACCAACTACCTCTATGTCACCTACAACGGCTCGACCGATGATATCGAGTTCCTCCACGATCACCGCTCCATCGTGGTGCTCGGCTCCGGAGCATACCGCATCGGATCGTCGGTAGAGTTTGACTGGTGTTCGGTCAACGCCCTGATGACCGTCAAGAAAGAGGGGTGGCGCTCCGTGATGATCAACTATAATCCGGAAACCGTCTCCACTGACTATGATATGTGTGACCGCCTGTACTTCGACGAACTCACCTTCGAGCGCGTGATGGATATCTTGGAGATGGAGCAGCCACACGGCACCATCGTCAGTGTCGGCGGTCAGATCCCCAACAATCTCGCCATGCGTCTCGACGCCGAGGGTATCAACCTGCTGGGCACCTCGGCTGCCAGCATCGACAACGCCGAGGACCGTCACAAATTCTCCTCAATGCTTGACCGTCTCGGCATCGACCAGCCCCGCTGGCGCGAATTGACTTCGATGAGCGACATCAATGAGTTTATCGATGAAGTCGGCTTCCCGGTACTGGTGCGCCCGAGCTACGTGCTTTCAGGCGCGGCGATGAACGTCTGCTCCAACCCCGAGGAGCTGGAGAGATTCCTCAAACTGGCGGCCAACGTGTCGAAGGAGCACCCCGTCGTAGTCAGCGAGTTTATCCAGGGTGCCAAAGAGATAGAGATGGACGCTGTCGCTCAGGAGGGAGAGATCAAGGCTTATGCCATCAGCGAGCATATCGAGTTTGCAGGCGTGCACTCCGGCGACGCCACTATACAGTTTCCCCCGCAGAAGCTCTACGTTGAGACGATGCGCCGCATCAAGAAGGTTGCCGGCCAGATAGCCGAAGCGCTCAAGATCTCCGGCCCCTTCAATATCCAGTTTCTGGCCAAGGACAATGACATCAAGGTCATCGAGTGCAACCTGCGCGCCTCGCGTTCATTCCCCTTCGTCAGCAAGGTGCTCAAAATCAACTTTATCGATCTCGCTACCAAGATCATGCTCGGTCTCAAAGTGGAGAAGCCCCACAAGAGTGAGTTCGACCTGGACTATGTGGGTATCAAGGCCTCACAGTTCTCCTTCTCTCGTCTGCAAGGCTCCGACCCGGTGCTGGGTGTGGATATGAGCTCGACGGGCGAGGTCGGATGTATCGGCGACGACACCAACGAGGCTATCCTCAAATCGATGCTCTCCGTAGGTATGAAGATACCTCAGCACTCGGTGCTGATAAGCTCAGGCACAACGCGCCAGAAGACCGCCATGCTCGCATCGGCGCAGACTCTCTTCCGCCACGGCTACAAGATATATGCCACTCCCGGCACTCACCGCTTCCTGAGCGACAACGGCGTCCCCTCCCTATGCGCCTATCCCCCCTCGGAACCTGACCGTCAGCCCCAGGTGCTCGACCTGCTCCACAACAAGGAGATCGACCTGGTGGTCAATATCCCCAAGAATCTCACTCCGACGGAGTTGAGCGACGGTTATCGCGTGCGACGCGCGGCAGTGGACCTCAACATCCCTCTTATCACCAATGACCGCCTGGCGGACGCCTTCATCAAAGCCTTCACCTCCATGACCCTCGACGAAATCGAGATCAAGGATTGGAGTCAGTATTAACCTGAACCCTTCACCATGAGAAAACTACTATATGTGATTATAGCGGTCATCGCTGCGGTGACAGTCATGGTGGCGGAGACCTCGACCACTCGTAAGAGCGCTCCGACCTTTGATGATGCGATAGCGATAATCAAGAAATATGAGGGACTTCATTCGGCGCGCCACTGGCCCCTTGTCGGCTACGGCCACAAGGTGCTTCCGGGTGAAAAATTCTCACGCGGGAAGGCCCTGAGCGAGGCGGAAGCCGACAAACTTCTGCGCAAGGACTTCGCGGCTCTCTGCGCCCGTTATCGCAAGTATGGTGCCGACTCCCTGCTTCTGGCCGCCCTGGCCTACAACACGGGTATCGGCACCGTGGCCAAGTCATCGGTGCTGAGCAAGCTCAACGCCGGCAACCGCGACATCAAGTCCTCATATCTTGCCCACTCCAAATATCGCGGCAAGACCAATCAGCAGCTCCTGCGCCGCCGCAAGGAGGAGTTTGAGGTGCTGTTTGTCGAGCAGGAACGTCGCGGCATGACCATGACTCCCTCCCGACGCTCGGGGGGAGAGCTCTCGTCGGCCGCGGGCTTCGCTCATGAGGATAGCGTAAGTAAATAAGACTCAACAAGTAGCTTTGTGATTACTGAAAGTTGCTGAAAACTGATATGAGAATCAAATTGAAGGGGTGCGCCCTCCCCCTGATGGCGCTGGCCGTGCTCACGGCCTGCAACAAGGATAAGTCCGCCGCCGCCGAGCTCCCCGAGGTAGCAGGTGAGGTGGCTCAGGCTATTGCCGAAGCGCGTCCCGAACGCATCGCGGCGCTGACCACATACCCCCTGGAGCGCCCCTATCCGCTGCGCAATATCGCGGACTCGGCAGCTCTGATGGAGTACTATCCCATCATGTTTGACGACTCGCTGCGTCGTGTGTTTCAGGACATAGACCCGACGGCATGGAGCGAGGCAGGGTGGCGCGGATGGACTGTAGACCGCGGTCAGTATATCTGGGTAGACGAGGGTCTCTATGCCGTCAACTACCTCTCCCCCGCCGAGCGCGCCCTGCGCGAGATTCTGGCCAACGATGAGATCAGATCCCTGGCTCCCGACCTGCGCAAGGATTGGACACCTGTCTTCTGCCTGGTCGACGTCAACGACGGGACGCTATATCGCGTCGATATGTCGCTCGAAGGGGATGCGAGCCACGATGACGAGCTCTATCTCCCCGACGAGAATCCCAAGAATAATGACCGTGTCTACCGCCTGATGCAGTACCCCTCGGGTTATCGCCTCAACGGTCAGCCCGCGCGTGTCATGAAGGGACGTATGGAGCTTGACGGTACTGCCCAGTCGCGCACCTACGTCTTCGAACAGGGTGACTCCATACGTGCCGAGTATCTCTATGACCGCATGTCGGACGAAGATGTGCCGACAATCGTCTGGCACCACCCCGACGGCTCGGAGAGTGAGCGCGAGGTCGCTCCCGCCTATTGGCGTGACTACACTACCCTGCGCAACTGATTATGAGCCGCCAACGTACCGCCACCTATCCCGTGACCGGCATGGGGTGTGCCGCCTGTGCCGCACGTGTCGAGAAGGCTGTACGCACCTATCCGGGAGTCGATGAAGCCAACGTCAATTAAGCCGCCTCCAATGTACGGGTGACGATGGATGACACCATCGACCCTGAGTCG
>CAMWHX010000059.1 GCA_947174155.1 uncultured Porphyromonadaceae bacterium | reverse complement strand
AACGCATCCAGGTCTCCGACACGATCTTCAATCTCCTCAACGGGGATGTCGACACCGTCGTCAGCCGTATGCGCACCCTCTTCCTCCCCAACGACGTTCTCCTCCGCTCCTACAACAGTGGAAGACGCCAGCAGTTTATAGCTGACTACTCGCGACCGGATTCCGCCCGCGTGACCTTGCGCTTCAACACTAAGGCCCCTCAGAGACCTCTCGTCAGCTTCGTCGGCTATCCCGCGGACACCTTCACCACGGAAGCCAATATCACCAACGATACCATCTCCTATTGGCTCCACCCCCTTCTGACCGCGATCGACACCCTGCGTCTCTCGGTGGGCTATCATCGTCTTGACTCCCTCTCGCGACCGGTACAGGTCTTCGATACCCTCACCCTCATCACTCCGGGCAAGAATCGGGGAGACAAGGGGAAGGTAGAGAAGAAGGAGTCGAAATCGAAACGCAAGGATAAAGTTAAGAATGATGATGAGGCTGAGCAGGACAGCGTGGCGCGGCGTCTCCCCTCCGAACTGAAATTCTCCCTCGCCTCCTCATCCTCACAGGAGATATACGCTCCCCTGACGGTACAGTTCTCCCGTCCCGTCACACACCTCGACACCGCGGCCTTCACCGTAAGCCAGAAAGTCGACACCCTCTGGCAACCGGTCCCCGTTCCTCCGCAATTCATACTCCCCGATTCCCTCTCCCCTCGTCGGATGAGAGTACGTCTCCCCTGGGAATTGGGTACGACCTATCGCATCGAGGCCGACACCCTCGCTGCCACGGACATATATGGTGCTGTCAGTGATCCCTGGACTCAGGAGTTCGCTACCTATCCCGAAAACGAATACGCCTCTCTGACCCTTCGCCTGACCGGTGTGCCCGACACCATTCCGGCCTTCGTCGAGCTGCTCGACGCCCAGGAGCGTGTCATCCGCCGCGCCCCGATGGAGCACGGTGGAGTGGTCCGTATGCCCTGGCTCCACGCCGGGAAGTTCTATATGCGTATGGTCATCGACTCTGACCGCAACGGGGAGTGGACACCGGGAGACTTCGCCTTAGGGCGTCTCCCCGAGGTGGCATTCTACTATCCCAAGTCGATCACCGTACGCAAGAACTGGGACGCGGAGCAGGATTGGGATGTCTTCGCCACCGTAGTCGACGAGATGAAGCCCTACGCCATCAAGAAAAATCGCCCCGAGCGCACTAAGGGTGAGCCGGACCCTCTCCAAAAGCAGGAGGAAGAGGATGAAGCAGCCGTCGAGGAGGAAGCCCGACGCACAGGCAACTACAACCCGTTTGCGGAGAGCTCCAAGAAAAGCACCTCCAACCGTCGGCGCTGATACCCGACGCGAGTACCGGCAGACCGATTCAATCCACCTCCGAAACTCCCGCGAGACAGGGATTGATGACGTTTTTACGCTTTTTAGCGACTTTTATACCCTAATTTTCAATTTTTTGCACTATCTTTGCAGGTTGAAAGTCCACACCTTTCCATCCTATCGGGAGGGAAAGGTGCGGGCTGTCAACCTATATTACTGACAGATAATAATTTAAAAACAACAACAAAATAACAACTAACTTAAACCAATGCAGAACAAAGGGTTCATCAGCACCATTGCCGTCCTCTTGGTCCTTATCTGCGGTTTCTACATCTCCTTCTCGTTTGTGACATCCCACTACGAGAAGAAGGCCGAGGAATTCGCAGCCCGCGTAGCCGGGACCACGGACGTGACCAATGATGTCTACAAGCAGAGTCTGAAGCAGTTTAACGACTCTATCGACAAGGAGAAAGTCTATCTGGGCTACACCTACAACCAGGTGCGCAAGATGGAGATCGGTCTGGGTCTCGACCTGAAAGGCGGTATGAATGTCGTCCTCGAGATCTCCGTGCCCGACATCCTGCGTCAGTATGCTTCGGGCGACGCCCAGCTCAAGGAGATCAACTCGGCCATCGCCAAGGCTCAGGCAGCCGGCAGCAAGGCCTCCGACAAAGACTTCATACAGCGCTTCGGCTCCTATATCCAGCCCGGCGCCATGGCAGGACTCTTCGTGCGTGAGGGTGAGTTCCTCGGCAAGCTCAAGAGCAACGCCACCAACGCGCAGGTTGAGGAAGCACTGCAGCAGCAGGTCAACAGCCAAGTCGACGCAGCCTTCAATATCTTCCGCACACGTATCGACCAGTTTGGTGTCGTAGCTCCCAACATCCAGAAGCTCCAGGACAAGAATGGTCAGATCCTCCTCGAGCTCCCCGGCGTCAAGGAGCCTGAGCGTGTCACAGACCTGCTCAAATCCTCCGCCAACCTGGAGTTCTACGAGGTCTATAACTACAATGAGATCGCCTCAGACCTCAATAACTTCGCCGCCGCCTATGCCGCTCAGGATACCGTCGGCCACGTCAACCTCATCGAGCTCCTCGGCGGTCCCCAGCGCGCAGGCAGCCCCGTCATCGGTTTCGTGACCCCCGCCAACCGCGCTATGGTCGACTCTATCCTCAACTCCGACCTGGCTCGCCGCAGTCTCCCCTCCGACTTCCACGCCGCCTGGGAGGTCAAGCCCTTCGATGCCCCCGTCTATGACGCTCAGGGCAACGTGATGAAGAAAGCCAACGGGGAGGACCGCACTACCCCCTACTGGCAGCTCATCGCTCTCAAGGGTGACGCTGCTCTCGAGGGTGACGCCGTCACCTCAGCCAGCTCCGAGTATGACAACATGCAGGGCAATATGGTCAACATGCGCATGAACGACCGCGGCGCACGCGAGTGGGCCACCATCACACGCAACAACATCGGCCGCCCCATCGCTATCGTGCTCGACGAGAATGTCTACTCCTTCCCCAATGTCAACAATGAGATCACCGGCGGAAGCTCGCAGATCACCGGCAACTTCACCCCCGAGGAGGCCAATGACCTTGCCAACGTCCTCAAATCCGGTAAGATGTCGGCTAAGGTAGACGTCGTCTCCAACAACGTCATCGGCCCCTCCCTCGGTGCCGAGGCTATCCATCAGGGCTTCCTGTCGTTTATCGTCGCCATCGCCCTGCTGATGGTATTCATGATCATCATCTACGGTCTTATCCCCGGCCTGGTGGCCAACGTTGGTCTGATCCTCAACCTCTACTTCACTCTCGGTATCCTCGCCTCCCTGCAGGCCGTGCTGACACTCTCCGGTATCGCCGGTATCGTGCTCGCTCTGGGTATGGCCGTTGACGCCAACGTGCTTATCTTCGAGCGCACCAAGGAGGAGCTTAAGAACGGCAAGGGTCTGCGCCAGGCCATTGCCGACGGTTACGGCAACGCCTTCTCTGCCATCTTCGACTCCAACCTGACCTCGATTATCACCGGTGTCATCCTGCTGATCTTCGGTTCGGGTCCCATCAAGGGCTTCGCCACCACCCTGATCATCGGTCTGGTCTGCTCCTTCTTCACCGCCGTCTTCCTGACCCGTATCGCCTTCGAGTGGATCACCAAAGACGGACGCAACTCCGGAATGACCTTCGACACCTCCATAAGCCGCAATTTCCTTACCAATACCCACATCAACTTCCTCGGTAAGTCCAAATATGCAGCTGTCGTCTGGATCGCCCTCATCGTCATCTCCATCGCCTCTCTCGCCATCCGCGGCATGAACCAGGGCATCGACTTCTCCGGTGGCCGCAACTACGTGGTTCAGTTCTCTCACGACGTCGATCCCGCCGCTATCCAGGGCAAGCTCCTCACCCAACTCCAGGAGGCCGCCAATGACAAGACCGTCAGCGTAGGTGTCATCTCGATCGACAACCCCACTAAGGTTCGTATCTCGACCAACTACAAGATCGACTCCGAGTCCGAGGGTATCGAGAATGAGATTACCGACCTCCTCTATCAGGGTCTCCAGTCCGAACTGACCGGAGCCGACGGCAAGGTCATGGATAAGAACGCCTTCACCATCGCCGACGAGAGCCACGGTATCATCTCCATCCAGAAGGTTGGTCCTTCGGTAGCCGATGACATGAAGCGTGACGCATACTGGGCCGTAGGTATAGCGGTAGTCTGCATGTTCCTCTACATCCTGCTGCGATTCCGCAACATCGCCTTCTCCGTAGGCGCCGTAGCCGCCGTGGCACTGACTGCATTCCTGATCGTAGGCTTCTACTCCGTATGCTGGGGCTTCCTCCCCTTCTCCATGGAGATCGACCAGTCGTTTATCGCAGCCGTGCTGACCATAATCGGTTATCAGATCAACGACACCGTGGTGGTATTCGACCGTGTACGCGAGATGATGAAACTCTCCCCCAACGAAGACCGCTTCATCACCTTCAACCGTTCGCTCAACACCACACTGACCCGTACGGTGATGACATCCTTCTCCACCCTGCTGGTGCTCCTGTGCATCTTCTTCCTCGGTGGTGACACAATCCGCTCCTTCACCTTCGCGATGATCTTCGGTGTGATTGTAGGTACCTTCTGCTCGCTCTTCTGCGCAGCCCCCGTAGCCTACAACATCCTGAAGCGCTCCATCGCCAAGCAGGCAGCAGCAGCCGTAGCCCAGGGCCGCAAGCTCCAGGGCAACCGCCGCTTCAACTGATCCGACACCCGGTTAAAGCCATAAAAGATGAGAGGCATCTTCCACTTACGGGAGATACCTCTCATCTTTTATACACTCCATAAAACCGGAGCCCCTACTGCCCGAGATACTCGTAATAAGGGTGTGAATCGTAACTAAGTTCCCGCGACAGACCGGGATTCCAATGGAAGAAAGCCTCATCGAAGACTCTTCGGGCGATAGCGGAGGCGGGAGATACCTTTCGGATTTCAAAGCAGCCGATCTTCGGGCGGCAAATTATCCCAGCCTCGATCAGCATTGGGAGGGCGCAGTATAAGGCATTCGGAAGTGATCGATTGGAGCCATATTTCTGCGACATCTTCTGAGTAATAAGCGCGGTGACGACTTGATCCTGCACGTGAAAATACTTACCCATCAGGGTGAAGAGGTCATAGGCAAATTCAAAACCGGCCATGATGAGAGATGAGAGTATCAAGGTGCGGTCGGCACGATTACGGAGTGCGAGGAGTACCTCATCTCGATTTTCCCGCAACAGTCCTATCAGGGGATTCCTGTCGGTCAGTTGCGAGAGAGCTGTCACGGCCTTCCCTATACGATTTTTCCCCTCATATTCTGTCGCAGCGAGTTCTGCGAAATATTCTCTCGAATAATCGCCGGTTAGGACTGCCGTCAAAGCCATTTCGAGCAATGACATAGGTATACGCTGGCGTAACCCTATGGTAACCTTATCTGACATACTTAAAATTTGACGAATGGTATCATACACTCCAAGAGATGTGAACCTCCATGTGTAATTTCGACTTGACCACATGGCCCGAAACTGTGATTGTCACGTATGGCAAACCACAAATCCTTGTGAAGATATTGCACTGCGTATCCAAGCGTCCTCTTGAACCGCTCGCTTCCTTCCTCGCGCATGAAGATGGCATGGCGGTGCCCGCGACTATGTTTGCCGTAAAGTTGTGTCTTCTCCTCCGAGGTGAAGGGGCGCCACCCCCTTGCGAACACATTGCCGTGATCCGTAGTGAGGATTATATCAAACCCGGATTCCTTCAACTGCCGAAATCGCTTGGCGAAAGACTTGGCCCAGATACGGGTTAAGGCCAACAGGTCGAGATAGGACGTCGCGCTGTGCATCTTGTCGTCAAGGGACGTGGTGACGATCGCGAGACGTTTGCAACCCGACCGTATGGAAAGCCCTTCGTCGCTATTGTCGTAGATATATTGAGCGGAGCCTGACGGCCAATGCCCACTCCATAGGGTTTGCTCACTGTGGGGAGACTGAGTATAATCAAGTGAGGGATACTTGCCGGTGAATATGGCCTGTCGTGACAGCGAAGTGATAGTGGGTATCCAGGAGTATATCCAATCCTCTTCGACAGGATGGATGTGTATCTCTTCGAGCGCGGTGCGAAGCACTTCATATTGCCAGAAGGCCATACCGTCTACGACCACAAGCGCCACTTTTTGGTCCGGTCGATAGTTGTCACGGATATGCGCCATAATACCGTTGACACATCTCGGCTTCAATAGTGGACTGGCATTTAGGGAATTCCAATACGTCTCATCAAGATAGTGCTGAAAATCGAAATTGAGATTGTCAATGGCACCGGCTATCTCCTCGTATCGACCACTCTCAATCACATTTATCATCAAGCTGCTTATCCGACGGATCGTAGCGACATCAGACCAGTCAGGATTGACGATGCTTCTGAGATTCTGAACCGAATCACCGAAATCTGCGTCCGACTCGGCTACGCGCGCTGAGGTCAGGTCTGCAATCAAGTCTTGCAGACGTGGAGCCGAGACAATACCCTGAATGTGCTTGTCGTAGAGCTTCGAGAGGATATCATACGGTTGCTGCGAAAGGGTCTCTTTATCAACGAAATTCGGAAACAGTTCGGCGATCCTGAATCGCACATTATTGGCCTGCGTGGTGATGTCGGGGAGCATTTCACCGTATGTCAGGATATATAT
>CAMWHX010000058.1 GCA_947174155.1 uncultured Porphyromonadaceae bacterium | reverse complement strand
CACGAGGACTCAGCGATTATCTCAACGACCCCTCCAAGGATTGGCGTAAGCTGACCGTCCCCCACAAGGAGTATCCCTCGATGGAAGTGCTCGGTGTGGGACACCGCCCGCCAAACCCCTCGGAGCTGCTTGATACCAAAGCCTTTGCCGACTTCCTGGAGGAGGCGAAAAAGGAATACGACTATGTGCTGGTAGACTGTCCCCCCTCCGACATTGTGGTCGACGCCCAGCTAATCGGACAATATGCCGGACGCACCGTCTTCATCCTGCGTGCCGGACTTGCAGACCGACGTCTGGTGCCGATCATCGAGAAGTTCAGTCAGGCCAAGAAATACAATGGCATCACCGTCATGCTCAACGGAGTGATCCACAGCAAGACGGGCAACTACTACGCCTCCGGCGACTATTACTCCTCCTGAGCGTCAGACGACGCCCCGCGAGGGGTGGTAACTTAAATACACACACTCACACTACACACGCTGAATATGTGGCCTTTTAAGAAACACGTAGACTCACTTGCCAAGTCGGGAATGCTCCAGGGCATGACCGACTGGCATTCGCATATACTTCCCGGGGTAGACGACGGTATCCGCAATATGGATGACGCTCTCGATGTGCTCCGCTTCATGGATGAGCACGGGGTCCGCAAGGTATGGCTGACCCCTCACATCATGGAGGACTTCCCAAATTCCCCCGACGTGCTCCGTCGCCTCTTCGACCAGCTCCAAGCCAAATGGAAGGGGAATGTCGAACTCGAATTAGGAGCCGAAAACATGATGGACGCCCTCTTTGAGGAGCGTCTGGAGAAGAAGGATCTCCTGCCGATCGGGCCGAAGAAGGATCATCTACTCGTCGAGACCTCCTACTTCAACCCCCCGATGGGGATGGATGACATAATAGACCGCATATTTCATGCCGGCTACTTCCCCCTGCTCGCTCATCCGGAGCGCTATCGCTACATGAACGATGATGACTACCACCGCCTGCGTGAACGCGGGGTGCACTTCCAGCTCAACTATCTCTCCCTGGCGGGAGGATATGGCGAGACGGCACGCAAACGTGCCGAGTGGCTCCTGAAGCAGGGATATGCCGAGGTCATCGGCAGCGACGTGCACCGTCTGGCAGCTCTTCAGACGCTGGCTGACCGCGCGCCCTCACGACGAGACATCAATACCCAGCTCGGTATGCTGGCACGCAATTCGGACATTTAATCGTCAGAGAAATGAAAGTACTTGTCACCGGCGCTGCCGGTTTTATCGGGAGCCGACTCTGTGAGGTCCTCGTATCGCGCGGGGATGAAGTGATCGGTATCGATAACCTCAACAACTACTACGATCCCCGTCTTAAAATCGCACGTCTGGAGCGCATGGGATTCACCATTGACCCGGAGACACCGAAATGTGTCGCCAAGCCTTGTGCCGGCACGATGCGCGACGAGGTGGAATATGCCGATATCCCCTACGACACTCCGCTGACGAGTACCCTCTATCCCGCTCTATCGTTCCGCCGCCTCGACATATGCGATGCCACAGCCATGGAGCGGCTATTCGCCGAAGAGAAGTTTGACGCGGTCATGAATCTCGCGGCTCAGGCCGGTGTGAGATACTCCATCGAAAATCCCATGGCCTACGTGGAGAGTAACGTTGTCGGATTCGTCACACTCCTCGAGTGCGCACGCCACAACCCGGTGAGGCACTTCGTCTATGCCTCCTCCAGCTCCGTCTACGGCGGCAACGAGAAGACACCCTTCGCCGAGGAGGACCGTGTAGACAATCCCGTGTCGCTCTACGCTGCCACCAAAAAGAGCAACGAACTCATGGCCAACGTATACAGCAAGCTCTACGGTGTGCCGGCGACCGGTCTGCGATTCTTCACCGTCTACGGTCCCTGGGGAAGACCCGATATGGCTCCGATGCTCTTCTCAGACGCCATAATGTCGGGGAAACCGATCAAGGTCTTCAACAACGGTAATCTCTCTCGCGACTTCACATATATCGAGGATATTGTGGCCGGAGTGGTCCGTGTCATTGACTCCGCTCCGACAGGTGAGATTCCGTCGGAGGTCTACAATATCGGATGCGGCCATCCTATGCAGCTGATGGACTTCATCCATACCCTCGAGGATGCACTGGGTCGCAAGGCTGTCATGGAGATGCTACCCATGCAACCCGGAGACGTCTACACCACATATGCCGATACCCGCAAGCTGGAAGAGAATATGGGGTATCGCGCCCAAGTTGAGCTCCCTGAGGGGGTCGGCCTGTTTGCAAAGTGGTATCGCGACTACAACGGATTATAATATTTCTGCCTGGACAGGCAGAGCTTCTTAACACCGTTGTGTAGCTCTTCACTCATATCCCTCACTTCAATCTCCATACTTAATCTCCTGTACATCATGCTCAATAAAACCATCATATGCCTTGTATCGGGGCTCCTGTCGACGGGAGCGCTGACAGCTTCGGCAGCGATTGCCGAGGAGACACCCCCGGCTCGCGGAGCCTGGAAACATTATCCTTCATTCGACTATGCCAGCCAGACCACACTTCACACCACCCACGTGGCCAAGGTGCTGGCCGGCCCACGCTACGTGTATTACTGGGCAGCCGAATCTCCCCTGCTGAAAAACAGCGCCAATACTCCCTTTGACGTTCCTCATTACACCCTGTGGCGTCTCGACACGACCCTCGGTGATGATCAGGAAGCGAAGCACTATGCAGATATCTACGGTATAGAGCCCCGAAATGTCATCAAAGCCAACTACAACTCCCGTGAAGGATATCTGGTCGTCGTCAACGACGATGCTACCGTCGATATACTGTGGGACAACGGCAAGGCTGCTCACAGCGACGGCCTGACCGGGATGCTCCTGCCGACCGGTCATGAGCCGCACAGCATATCCTTCGACCTTCAGCGTGGATTAGTCTACATCTCCACCGACTGCGGTGTCTATGCACTCGATCCTACTGACGGAGCTATCACGGACTATATGCGCACATACTCCAAGGTGCAGGATTTCAACCGCGTGGCCGGATATTGGATCCTCTCCGACGGCAAGAATCTCTATGAGCTCGAGGACCGGGGAGACTTCCCGAAATCAATCGAAGAGTTCTCCCCCCTTACAGTCGACGAGAACTCCTTCCCCGATGATATCACCGGTGTCAAGGATGCCAACGGCAATTACACCAAGGCTGCCTGGGATATCTACGAGCAGGGGAGGGTGCCCCTACCCTTCGCCATATATCCGGTAGACGGTATCGAGGGAGGAGCCTTCTACCTGCTATCCGAATACCGCCGCCAAAGCAACGGCACATCTACGTCCGAGGCTTCCGCCACTTCATCATATTATCTGTGGTCAGTGGTGCGTATGCCTGACGGCATATGGCGCACATTGCGCCATAACACCATCAGTGTCTTCAACAAGGGGCTGACCATGTGCATAGAAAACACAGCTGACGGTGTGGCACATCTCACCCGTGAGGGCTATATGTTTGACGGTCTTAACGTCGGCTTCCTGATGAAGACCGAAGGTGTGGCGTATGATTACACCAAGAAAGCCTGGAAGTCCACCCCTTACAGCGCAATCACTTATCCTGCCCTCCCCTCGGGCACTATCACCACCGGTGTGATAATGAACAGCGAGGATCTCCACCGCTACCGCATGAAGTCTTCCTACGACCTGACACACTTCTGGAGCTATCAACCCTTCCGCGGATTCTACAGCATTACCTACAATCCCACCGCCAAGACCTGGGGTGAGCAGACTGCCCGTATCCTCCCCAACGCTCCGACGGTATTTGCCGGAGACGATATGGAGTGGCATCCCGACTACGGCATGATGGTGCGCAATGCCGGTATCGACGTCAACACCATACGCACGCTTGAGAGCGCAGACGCCCTATGTGCCCTGCGTGACGGCAAATGGACCTCCTACAGCACCAATCTTCTCAGCCCCGAGCTCTCATATTTCGCTCACCGATCCACAGTCAATGTCAGCTACGGCAACTCCGTGGCCACAAATCCCTCCGGACTGGCCATAGACCCGATGAACCCCAATCACGTTTATACGTGGTCGCGTCGTTATGGACTAATCCGTCAGGACCTCTCAGACCCGGACGCACTGCTCAATTTCTCCCGTCCTCTGGTTAACGGGGACGCCCATGACGGAGACCTGCGTCAGTTCAAGTCATATGTCGAGGCCTTCCCTGCTGAGACATGGAATACCATCGTGCCGCTGAGCCGGCCGGCGTTTGACAATCAAGGTACCCTCTGGGCCGGCTACTGGCTCTACACACGAGCTGCCAAAAACGATTTTGCCACCCGACTCTATTACTGGCCCGCTGAGGACCGCCTTGCTGTGAAGACAGCAGGGGACTATGCCGCCCATCCGATGAAATATATCGATATCGACGGCTGGGTAAGCTGGGACCGCACATTTGCCATACCCTTGAAATCGGATGCCAACTCAACTATCGTAGTGTCGACCCCCAACAAGAGCAATACCTTCCCCCCGACGGTCTATATGTATGACCACAAGGGGACTCTTGATGACAGATCTGACGACGAGATCATGACCGTCGAGATGATCAAGGACTATCACGGCCACATCATCCCCTCCTCCAAGGTGACGCTCGTCACTGACACACCCGACGGTCGCATATGGGTAGGCACGCCCAACGGTCTCTACTGGTTCCGCCGTAATGACCTGATGCCTGACGGCACTCCGGCCATACACCGCGCAGAGCTGAAAGGTGACAATCCCAATGCCGTAGGAATCACCCCGCTTAATGAGCTGTATGTGACCACAATGAAGACAGATGCCTTCGGACGTATCTGGATCGGAACGGTCAACGGTATCTATTGGCTCGATGAGACAGCCGAGAATCTCCTCGGTCACTTCACGGCAGAGAATTCCCCCCTTGGAGACAACTACATATACGGACTGGGGTGGAACTACGACAATAACTCTATCCTGATCTCCTGCGGAACCGGACTCTACGAGTTTACACCCGCCGACAGTATGGACACCCCGACACCCGAACACGTGCACGCCGTGCCGAGTCGTATCGAGCCTGGATATGCAGGATATGTGACACTCTCCGGAGTCCCCACCGGTGTGCAGCTCTACCTGATTAATTCAGAGGGTAGCAGAGTGGCCGAACTGCCGGCGGCAAAAGCCGGAGCGCTCCAGTGGCGTCCCTCCGAACTCAACATGCCCGGAGGAGCATATCATGTGGTCGACAGCGACAACAATATTTTGGAGACTATCACTCTCCTAAGATAACGTCAGGCCTCGACTTAAAGGATTATGAGGCCCGCCACACGAGTCATAGTCAACACCGCCGCGCAGTATCTGCGCACAGGCCTGACGGTGCTCATCACCCTCTACACCTCCTCACTGGTGTTGAGATACCTGGGTGCCGATGACTATGGTATATATACACTCGTCGGAGCGGTCCTCTCGATGCTGGCCTTCATACAGTCAAACCTCGCACGCAGCATACAGCGATTCCTGTCGTTCTACCACGGACGGCAGGATGCCGATATGCTGCGTTCCTTGTTTAACAACAGCCTTATCACACAGATAGTCATCACCGTAGCGCTATGTGCGATATTGGCTGCCATCGGCCCGTGGCTCTTCGACACCGGACTCTTCAGGATACCCCCACAGCAGCGCTCCACGGCTCTGACCGTCTACTATATTGCGGTCGAATCTCTGGTCTTCAACCTCCTCTCCACCCCCTATCTGGCCGTACTGATAGCCCGTGAGAATATCGTCTTCTCATCGGCAGTGCAGGTCGTAGATACCCTTTTGAAGATACCCATTGCCCTTTCGCTCATATGGATAGCCTCAGGACGTCTGACCTGGTACGCGGTGATGACCGGATCGCTTACGGCAGTCAACTTCATATGCTATTTCGCATATTGCCGACGCTATGAAGAGTGTCGCGTATTCTCGCTGAGAGACTTCAGGTGGAAGCAGACGCGGGATATGATGTCATTTATGGGATGGACAGTATATGGCACCGGATGTGTGGCGGCACGCAACCAGGGTGTGCAGATTATATTCAATCATTTCTACTCTACCGTCATCAATGCCGCCTACGGTCTTGCCATTCAGGTGTCTGCACAGATTAGTGTGCTGGCCACGTCGCTTACCACCGCCATAAATCCCCAGATCGTGAAGGCCGAGGGAGCCAGGGACAGAGGGAGAATGCTGATGCTGGCAGAAAGCTCTTGTAAGATATCATTTCTCCTGATGACGATGTTTGTAGTGCCGGTATGCTGTCAGATGGAAGATATACTCACTATCTGGCTCGGGCGGGGACGGGTTCCCGAGTATACGGGACTTTTCTGCTCCGCACTTCTTATCTCGGCCCTTACAGACATGACCACCTCCAATCTCTCCGCGGCCAATGCCGCCATAGGCAATATCCGAGTGTATACCGTAGTCACCAACTCGATAAAGATCCTCACCCTCCCTGCTGCGTGGCTTTGTCTCCATGAAGGTCTCTCCCCCTTCTGGGTCATGGT
>CAMWHX010000057.1 GCA_947174155.1 uncultured Porphyromonadaceae bacterium | reverse complement strand
CCCGCTGAGGCGGTCTGATTTCCAACCTGCTCGCGAGGCGCGGCAGCAGTGGCCGGGACAGCGGACCCCGCCGGCGGGCGATGAGCAGCAGTGGCAGGGACAGGTGAGTCAGCCTGCGGGCGAGGAGAGGCAGCAGTGGCAGGGACAGGTGAGTCAGCCTGCGGGCGAGGGGAGAGGGAGGGCTTTTTGGAGGGGTAATCGGGATTGATCATACTGTCTGGGGGTAGGTAGTTTGTCTTTGGGTGGATACCATCATCGAGACTGAGCGGATGAAATTAAGCGCAAATATAGTGATAAAATAGAGATTAGAAATAAAATCCCGGCAGATCTTTGAATATCCGACAGATTCTTACTAACTTTGCAGACGCAGACCGTCAGACCCTTATCGGTCGACGGGATGCACACCTTTACAATCCACATCCATAAACTAAACTAACACAACAATGCGACAACTAAAGACAAGGTTCCTGACCTTCCTATTCGCCCTTATCTTCACGACAGTGAATCTCCACGCCGCTGATTACTACTTGATCGGTGGGTTCAATAACTGGACTTTGAGTGATCCCACTTACAAGTTCACTGAAGGATCAAACGGGGAATATACACTTGACTTTGAGGGTACTCTGACCAGTGGCTTCAAGATCAATGATGGTACCTGGTCTAACAATAATGCTAACTGGGGTGGAAGTACCGTCCTCAAGACCGACGAGGTTTATAATCTGGAATTGGGGGGGACAAGTGGAAATATTCGTTTGGACAACAATATTAGAAATCCTCATATAGTTTTCAATCCGTTGCAGTCTACTCTTCTTATCTTAGGTGACTATAATCAAGCTTTGTATGGGTATGGGATACATGGTTCCTTCATTCCTGGCTGGGAAACTAAGAAGATGACAGAGGAGAATGGGATTTGGACCGTAACTGTGGATGTGACTGCTCCTCTGGTTTTCGGAATCAAGAAATTTGAAAAGTCAACCGGATATCAGACTGACTGGATTAGTTCCGCAATTGGTAGTAACGCTATGATCAATACTCCTATGCCATGTCAGTTAGAAGGTACAAATTGGAGATTAGAATCTGCAGGCAGGTTTTCTTTTAATTATGATCCCGAGGCTATGACTCTGACTATTATTAGGGAGAGTGAGGATATTTCCTCTCATGATGTCTATCTTTCGGGTGAATTTAATTCATGGAATGGCGCCGATGATAGTTGTAAATTTGTAGAAGTAGAGGACGGTAAATATATTCTTAAAATGGATTACCTGTGGGGTGAATTCAAGATTGTCTGTGATGGTTTGTGGATTGGTACGACTGAGCCGATTCTTTCTGGAAAGGAATATGTTCTCATGGATATTGATTTTGAGAATATGAGTCTGGCAACAGGGTCTGGGACTGCCCGCGATTTGACATTTACTTTTGATTCAGAGAATAATATTTTGGTTGTTGATTACAAAGTAGGTAATCAGGATTATGAGAACTGGTATGTCAATGTGCTTGGTGGCTTCAACAGCTGGTCAGACAATGGAATCCCTTGCAACTCTGATGGGTTGGCTATCCATAAAGACCTTACTATAGGTACAAGCGGATTTAAAATCAAGGTTTGGAATGGAAGAGAGGATATATGGTATTCGACCGGGGGCGAAATACCGCTGGATACTTGGGTCAAGATTCCGGGGAATGAGGATGCTAATATGACGATCGCCGGGGCTCGTGAGGGTGAGACTTTTGACGTCGAGTTCAATTGTGCTACTCATGAGATACGGGTTACGAGTACCTTTAGGCCGCAGATCGGTGATGACTTTGAGTGTGCGGGGCTGTGGTATACGGTGCTGGATGCGGAGGCTCGGACTTGCGAGACTCGACGCGGTACGGTGCGGTATAGTCCGGAGGAGGATCGGGATATCCCTCTCTCTTCGGGTAATACGGCTTCGGGGGGATTGATCCTCCAGCCGCAGGTCGAATATAGGGGGGAGACCTTTACTGTGACGAGAATAGGTAAGTGCGGTTTTGCATTCCAGCCGGTCACTTTTGTCCATCTCCCCTCGACGGTGACTACTATCGGGGATTTCGCCTTTAATCAGGCTCATAACCTCGTTATGGATACCATCCCGGCTTCTGTGACTTCTATCGGTCAATATGCCTTCGCTTCTTGTCAGGGGTTGAAGAGCGTCAGGATTGAGGGGAATCCGGGAATTATCGGTGATTGGGCTTTCGGCTATTGCACTGCTTTGGAGAGTGTGGAATTGTCGGAAACGATGACTAATATCGGTTTCGGTATGTTTGAGGGGTGTTCCGCTCTGCGGAGTGTTGCTCTGCCGGGTTCGCTGATATCTATTTTACCGCAGGCTTTCCGTGGTTGTACGGGCTTGGAGTCTGTCGTTTGTCCGGAGGGGCTTTTAGAGGTCGGTCATCATGCTTTTATGGGGTGTAAGAGTCTGCGCTCGGTCGTGTTTCCGGCTGCGCTCGCTGCGCTTGGCGGGAATACCTTTGAGGGTTGTGAGGACATTGCTGACGTGCGATATAATGCCGAGAAGCCTGTCTCTGCATCTGCCAACTGCTTCTCTGAGACTGTGTATGCCAATGCCACTCTGACAATGCCTAACGCCTCTCTCTCCGATATAGAGGCTACCGAACCGTGGTCGCTCTTCCGGCGGGTGGTGGCTAAGGATGGCGAGAAACCTCATGAACCTGAGTTTGTATATACCCTTGACTATGCGGTGCCTGCTGACGGCTCTACTGTCGGTGTAAATGAGCTCAGGGAGATTTCGACTTATTGGCATGGTGCAGATTGGGAAACCGGAATAAACTTCGAAAGTGAGATTATGTTGTTGGATGGTTCCGGTACTCAGGTCGCGTCCGGTGAAATAGAGTTTGATTGGGATAATCCATCTAAATATATAGTTAGGTTCGCATATGAGGCTACCCCCGGTGATTATTCTGTCGTAATTCCTGAGGGAATACTGATTGATGCCAATGGAAAGCCGGGTAATCCTGAGACCATACTCCACTATACAGTTGCGGCTCCCCCTGAGCCTGAATACTTTACTGCTATGAGCGTATCTCCGGAGGATGGGACGGTTGTGGACTATAATCAGGGATATATGCTTGATGTAATCAATATCGTATATGATAAGGCCGATCTAAAACTCGTCAATCCTGACACTGTCCTTACTATAGAGAGGTCTGATGAGGATGGTAAGATCGTTGAGGTATTGAAGTCTGAATCGGTATCCTTGTTAGAGTGGTCAGTAAACGAGCAGTTGCTTATTGTAAGGTTCAATGACCTCCGGAAGGGTGGTAAATACTCCCTTACTGTCCCCGCCGGTATTGTTGCTGTCGGAAATGAGATGAATGCCGAGCAGACTTTTACATGGGATTATATACCGGATGAAAATCTGTATAATGTCCGTATCTCTATCGATCCGAAGCCGGGAATGTATGAGACACTTCCCTCAGAGTTCGCCCTTACAATAGATGGACCGGAGAGTATCAAAAAGAATATTTTAGCCGGTAATATAGTTACATTTGTCACACCTGACGGAAATCGTATGGTAGGAGCCAATGTGAGTGTAACTGATAATGTGGTTACCTTTATTCCGCAGGAGACTATGCCTCTTAATATTAAGGGTGACTACACAATAGAGTTGAAGGAGGGCGCATTGAGATGTACATGGTCTGATGGGACTACGACTAAGACACAATTAACCGAATTCGTTTTCAATGTCGTGGGCCATGACGAGCCGGCGAAGCCGGTGATTGGGGATGAGTTTGAGTATGAGGGGATTTGGTATCGGGTGACGGATGCGGAGACTCCGGCTGTGGCGACACGGGGTGGCTCGGCTTCGGCACCGGGTAACCGCGCTTCGGGGGATCTGGTGATTCCTGCGCGTGTGACTCACGGGGACTTTGAGTTTGTGGTGACCGGCGTGGGGGATTATGGCTTCTATGGGTCTGAGGATCTGTTGTCTGTATCTCTGCCTGCCGGGGTGGAGAGAATCGGTGAGGAGGCGTTTGGTGCGGATCCGCGTCTGACGTCTATTATCTGGCATCCTCATAAGCGTCTTGACAGCCGCGTGACTGAGATGATTGATAATCCTAACCTGCTGGTCTATGTAGAGAGTATAGATTATGCTCCGGAGGGTATGAGTACTAATGTGGCGGTCATGCAGACCGCATCGGGTGAGGGTGAGTGCGAGTCGCTCGTGCTCAAAACGGGACATCCCTTCCGCGCGGCTCTGCCGTTTACGGCTATGCGCAGCTCACTGACCAGGGAATTCACTCAGAAGACACCTCTTGACGGCTGCGGAGGTTGGGAGACGATCGTCCTCCCGTTTGACGCCGCGAATGTCCGCGTGGAGGATCGCAGGCTTACCCCCTTCTCTCAGGTGACCAGTATCCAGACCCAATATCCCTACTGGCTTTATGAGGCCGACGCCGCGGGAGACTGGATTGAAGCTGCCGGTATAAAGGCCGGTATCCCGTATATCATCTCGATGCCCAATAATGAGGCTTATGAGAAACGTTTCAACATCTCCGGACCTGTGACCTTCTCCAACAATGCGAGAGTACGTATTACTCCCGAGACGACTGCTCCCTACGCCGTGACATGGGCTTCAGGGCGTGAGTTCCGTCCGTTGTGGCTACCGCTGCCCGAGTCCGAGGCGAGCAGAGCCATGGGTCTGAACGTCGGTATGGATGACCTGACTGATAATGGAGAGCCTCTGGCACCCGGTTCCGCCTTCTATCAGGGTATAGTGCCGGAACCTCTGCAGGCTTATGTGAGCCGTATCGGAGGAGAACGGGTCGTGCGTATCACCAGTGAGTTCTCAGGTGTCCTTCTGCCGGAGGCTGAGGGTTCGCTGAGAGTGACCGCGGCTGAGGGTGTAGTTGAGATTCTCAGTGACAGTGACCGTCATGTGGACCTGATACGTGTCGATGGTGTGAGAGTAGCTTCCTGTGATCTCCATGCGGGAGAGCCCTATCGTGTAGTGGGGCTCGAAAAGGGTGTCTACATCGTGGCCGGGCGGAAGCTCGTGATGAGATAAGCCCCGGCGACCAAATAAGAAGAGAGCCATCAGGCGAATCATCGCTTGACGGCTCTCTTCTTTTGGGTCGCGTAGAGCTTAGATGGTGCCTGCGAGCCAGGCGTCGATCATGCGGCGCGACAGGGAGGGGAGGGTCGGCAGGGTCGGCACGGCATCTCGGGTGAAGAAGCCTCCGGAGGTCAGTTCGCCGTCGGCAAATCGTATCTCGCCGCTTTTCCAGCGGGCAGTGAAGCCGATCATCATCTGCGAGGGGAAGGGCCAGCTCTGGGAGGCGAAGTAGCGCACGTCTGTTATTTCCAGGCTTGTCTCCTCGCGCACTTCGCGCGCCACACACTCCTCCAGCGTCTCGCCGGTCTCGACGAAGCCGGCTACCAGGGCGTGCATGTCACGGCGGAAATTGGCGGCATGGACCAGCAACGCCTCCTCGCCGCGGGTGACGAGCACGAGCACGGCAGGGGAGAGGTATGGCCAGGATTCGTAGCCGCACGCGGGGCAGCAGCGTGAGATCTCCGTCTGTGTCTCCATGCGGGTGCCGCAGACGGGGCAGAAGCGGGAGTGGGTGGCCCACCACATCAGTTCGGATCCCTTGGCTGCTGTATGCCAGAGGGTGTCTTCGATAAGTCCGTAACATTCGCGCAGACCGACCCAACGCAGTCCGTCGCGCCCGAGGGAGTCGGCGTCGGAGTCGCAGAGGAGTATGCAGTCATAGCCGTCAATGGCGAAGCGGGCCTCCCCGCAGATACCCGGTAGCGTCGCGGGACGGTCATCCTCGGTGAGGAGGAGCCGGTTGGAGTTGTATAGCAGTGTCGGCGTCATGGTCAGAGATTGTCGGGGAGGGCGGCCAGCATCTCGCGCGGGGTCTTGCCGGTGCGGGGATGGCGCCAGGCGGGTGCGAGCTCTTCGAGGGGTTCGAGATAGAATCGGCGTTCGGCGAGGCGGGGGTGAGGTATGTGGAGATGGTGGGAATCATACAGCATGTCATCGACGGCTACGATGTCAATGTCGATGACGCGGTCGGCGTATGAGCCGTCGGCCCGGCGGTGTGAGGCCGGGGAGATGGATCGCTCGATCTCCTGGAGGCGTCGTAATACCTCCTCCGGCTCCAGGTCGCTTTGGAAGGCCATCCCGATGTTGAGGAAGGAGTGGTCGGACTTGAATCCCTGTGGGGCCGACTCCACGGCGTGGGAGAGTTCATATGGGCCAAACGCCTCAGCCACGCCGCGCATGGCGCGCGACAGGTTGAGGCGTTTGTTGCCTAAATTACTCCCTAAATTGATAAAGTAATTCACCTTATTTAATTCATAATTCATAATGCATAATTCATAATTGGGTGCCGGATGGCAATTATGAATTATGCATTATGCACTGATTAGAGCGTTTTCTTGACCTCGACCTCCTCGAAGCCCTCGATGATGTCGCCTTCGCGGATGTCGTTGTAGCCCTGCACGGAGAGACCGCAGTCATAGCCGGAGACTACCTCCTTGACGTCGTCCTTGAAGCGCTTGAGGGAGCCGAGTTCGCCGGTGTAGATGACGATGCCGTCGCGGATCACGCGCACCTTGTTGCTGCGTTTGATCTTGCCGTCACGCACGATGGCACCGGCGATAGTGCCGACCTTCGAGATGTGATAGGTCTGGAGCACCTCGGCCGTACCGGTGATCTCCTCGCGTATCTCGGGCGAGAGAAGACCCTCCATGGCATCCTTGACCTCCTCGATGGCCTTGTAGATGACGGAATAG
>CAMWHX010000056.1 GCA_947174155.1 uncultured Porphyromonadaceae bacterium | reverse complement strand
GTCATTTCGGTGTCTTTGTAACTAAGGTCTTCACCCTCATCAGAAGCGGATGCCCAGGTTGAGGAATACACGGATACCCTGTGCGTAAGCCACCTTGTTGGGATACTTCTTGACGTTATAGTCCGTATAGTCGAACTTGCCGTCCTGCCATCCGCGCATCTGGATGTCGCGGTTGTTGAGCAGGTTGTTGACGCTCAGGTTGAGGTTGATGGAGCCCCAGCGGGTGTAGATGAGCTTACCGATGGAGAGATTCATCACGAAGGCATCCTTGAGCTTGTCCTGACGTGTGATCTCATCGCGGCGTGCCTCATACTCCTCGACCGTGGTGCAGAACTTCCACAGGCCGGGCATCTCCTCGTGGCGGGCATAGGCCAGGTCGTAGTAGTTGTCGAGCATCCAGTTGGCGTTGAGCTCGAAGAACCATCGGTTGATGTTGTAGTTGGCCGCGATGCTGTATGCCTGCTGCGGTGTGCATCCGATATGATAGTTCTTGAGGTAGACGGTGCGGTAGACATCCTCCTGGGCACCGTTTTCGTAGGAGCGGACACCCTCGGGATTGTTCTTGTACTGATAACGGCTGAATGTGCCTACGGCCTTCATGCTGAAGGAGTCGGTAAACTTATACTCCATGCCGAGCTCGATACCCTTGTATTCGGTCTGCAGACCGGAGATGGAGTAGTTCATGAAGCTCTTCAGGTCATAGTCGTAGAAGCCGGTGTGGCGCATGGCATCCCACACGTGGGTGAAGAAGCCGGTGATGCTGCCGCGGAAGCGGGGATAGACCCAGGTGTAGGAGATATCGCCGCTGATGAATTTCTCACTCTCCAGGTTGGGGACCGCCGTGTCCTTGATGCGGGAGCTGACATAGGAGTCATAGGGGCGTGGTGCGCGCGAACCACCCTCGGCATGGATGACGAAGTAGTTTCGGCCATCGAGCTTATAGGTGGCAGCGGCCTTGGCGGCTCCGTTGCCGAAGGAGTGACGCTCGCCGTTGCCGTAGGAGTTCTCCGGAGCGCGACCGTTGCGCATGTTGCCGTGACGCATGAAGTCGGTATAGGAGCCCTCGACACCGTAGTAGAGGTTCCAGTGGCGTGTGACTATCTGGTTCTGCACCCAGATACGCGCGTTGTTCAGACGAATATTGTAATCGTATCCGAAGACTTCACCCTTCTTGGTGATGAGACGGCCGGGATTGTTGAGGTCGTTCTCCAGCGCACCTGTGCTGTGGCCGAAATCGCGCTCTGAATAGGTGTCGATATCACGCCAGTAGTTGGCTCCAAGGAGGTCCTCCATGGTCTTGAAGTAGTGGGCGTCGGTATAGTTGTAGGAGATACCCCCCTGCAGTGTGTTGCCCTCGTTGAGACGCATGTTGAGGTAGGAGTTAAACATCACCGAGAGCAGGTTGCTGTGGTTGTTCTCCAGAATCGTCGAGGCTTGGCCGGCATACTGCGGGTCGCGGTCGAAGTTGGTGTTGTTGAGCAGGTTGCTGCGGTAGATCTCATCCCAGTTGATCTGGCGGAAGGCTTTGTCGTTCTCCCACTTGTCGGTGATGAACTCATACTGCGCCTGCTGGGCTGCCCAGAGTTCGGTACCCTCTTCGGCCGTAGGAGCCCAGAAGGAGGGCATGTTGCGGTAGTAGTCGGGCGCGGGGCTGTAGCCGTAGTAATTGAGGCGGGTCTGCGCATAAGCGTTATGGCGCACGCCGATAGCGGTGTTGAGGGTCGTGCCGCGCTTGGGCTTGAAGATCCAGTTGAGCACGGCCGAGGGATCATAGGAGGTGACCACGCGGGCGCTGCGCTTCTTGCCGTTGAAGTATCCCCACGAGGGGTTGTAGAGATTGCTTCCGGCCAGATCGTAAGCCTCCTGGGTTGTAGCGCCGGCTGTGGCACGCTGTGTCGGAGCGCCCCAGGTCGTGAGGTTGACGGAGTGACGCTCGTTGAATATCTTCTGCAGCGAGAGGCTGTAACCAAGTGAATTGTACCAGGTACCCTCGATGACACCCTCCGGTGCGTAGCGGCCGATGACGCTTGCCGAGAAGGCCCAGCCGTTGCGGCTGACACCGGTCGAATACTGCAGCAGGGCGCGAAGCATGTAGTTGGAGTTGGTGTAGCTCAGATTGCCGCGGAAGCCGGGGGCATATTCGGAGGCATAGGTGGTGATATTGGTTGTGCCGCCGATGGAGCCGAAGGCGTAAGCCGCGGCGTCAGTGGCGATGCTGACCGACTTCGAGCGGAAGGCTGTCGACGTCATGCCACCGAGCGAGCTGTAGGAGAAGGAGCCGCGCATGCGGTCGTTGAAGTTGACGCCGTTGATGAAGCCGTCGGTCCAGCTGTTGTCCAATCCGCGGAACTTGAAGTAGACCGAGGAGAAGTTGTAGTTGGCGCTCTGATAGTAGATATCGTCGGTAGCGCCCTGGATGGTGCCGACACTCTGGGTCATGCCGTCGTCATCGGCGATCTGCTCCTCGTCGAAGATATAGGAATCGGAGTTGAGGAGCTCCCCGTCGTATCCGGAGACGCTGAGGCGCAGGTCACCCAGGTCGGTGACCTGGTCGAAACGGATCATGACATCGCGGTAGAGGTCTTCGTAGCCGAAGGCGACCACGTTGAGCACGTCGGCTCCACCGCCGAGGTCGTTGATTGAGAATGTGCCGTCGTCAGCGGTTATGACAAACCTCTGCTGATCACGCAGCAGGACGTTGGCGTCACCGATGGGCTGACCCTCGGCATTGACCACGCGTCCGCGAAGAGCCGTTTCGGCCCACGCTCCGGTCGCCACTGTGAGCATCAGTCCTATCAGGAGATGGTGTCTGTGTATCATGATGTGTAATATGGAATCTTTTTGGGGGTGTCAGACGCCCCTCGGTTTAGTTGGACTTGACCTCGCGGATCAGAAATATCTCCGTGGGGAAGTGGTCGGAATAGCCGTTTGCCCACGTGCCGCCGCTGAAGGTGCGGTGCGGGTATCCCTTATACTGGCCATCCTGCTGCTTGAGGAACTCCTTGTTGAGCACCTCGGCATCGTGGAATTTAAGGCCGCCGTTACCCTTGACAAGGTTGTTGTTGATGATGATCTGGTCGAAGAGGTCCCACTGTCCGCGATAGATGTAGGAGCCGATGCCGCGGTCGAGTTTCTCCCAGAAGGGGTTGTAGAAGCCCGACACCTCGGCGTCGCGCGAGTCGCGCGAGCCTCCCAGTATCTGCGAGACACTGCGGTCGGAAGGGTCGTCATTGAGGTCTCCCATGACGATGACTCCGATGTTGGGATCGATCTTCATCAGGGAGTCGGCAATATTGCGGCTCAACTGTGCGGCCGCCTCGCGCAGGTAGCTGCTCTCGGCCTTACCGCCGCGACGCGAGGGCCAGTGGTTGACGATGACGCCGACACGGCATCCCCCGAGCAGTCCGACGACACACATCTGGTCGCGTGTGCGGAAGCGGGGATTGTCAGGGATAGAGAGACGGTGATTGGTGACGTTGATGACCTTGAAAAGACGGGGATTGTAGAGGAGACCTACGTCGACACCACGCGCATCGGGACTGTCGTGATGCACGATCTGCAGATTCCAGTCCTTGATGGCATCCTGGGCCACGAGGTCTTGCAGCACGGTGATGTTCTCAATCTCGCTCACTCCGATGACGGCCGGACCGATGGGTGTCGTCTTGGTGGTCATCTGCGAAATGGCGTATGCCAGGTTGGAGAGCTTGCTGCGATACTTGGCGCCGTCCCAGCGGTTCTTTCCGGCCGGAGAGAACTCCAGGTCGTACTTGCCGTTGTTGTTGATGGTGTCGAAGAGGTTCTCGAGGTTGTAGAAGGCTACCCCGAAGGTCTGATAGCGCTTCTTGTCATTCTGCCGGCCGTGGGCGGGCACGACAAGACCTGCCATGGCGACCAGTGTCACCATGGTCAGGGCCAGTCGGCGGATTATTCGATTCATGATGTGATGATTTAAGGGAAGTTGTATCAGGCAGATGCTCAGAAGTAGTGGACCTTCTCCCCTACCATGTCGCTCAGAACGGCGTTGGCCAGCGATGAGGCCCCGATACGGAAATACTCCTGATTAAGCCACTCGTCGCCAAGCACCTCCTTTACGATAGCGTAATACTGCAGGGCCTCCTCGGTGGTGCGTACACCACCCGAACACTTGAAGCCCACGCGACGCCCGGTCTTCTCGTAATACTCCTTGATGCACTGACACATCACCCAGGCGGCCTCCAGCGAGGCGCCTGGGTAGATCTTGCCGGTCGAAGTCTTCAGGAAGTCGGCCTCACTGTAGAGCGACAGCACGCTGGCCTTCTTGATAGCCTCGGCACTCTTCAGGGCACCGGTCTCGAGGATCACCTTCATGCGCGCCTTCTTGGCGGTGTGCTTAAGCTCGATGAGCTCCTCGCAGAGACCTTCGTAGTCACCGTCGCGAAACATTCCGAGGTTAAAGACCACGTCCACCTCATCAGCACCGTCGGCCACAGCCAGGGCCACATCAGCGACCTTCACGGCAGTGAAAGTCTGGCTCGAAGGGAAACAACCGGCCACAACAGCGATATCCACCCCCTCGACATCCAGATGGCTCTTCACCACCTCGGCGAAGTTACTGTAGACGCAGATGGCGGCCACATTCTTAAACTGCGGATAGTCGTTGTCAAACTCATTGACACGCTCCGTGAAGGCGGCCACACTCTTGACCGAATCCTCACTGCTGAGCGTAGTCAGGTCAATAGAGCTGAAGAGGAACTGATATACCTCGGGAGAGGCATACTGCGAAGCCTTCTCCACAATCTTCTGCACTTCGGCAGCCACTGCGGCGTCATCGCTCAGCACACGGCTTGAAGCGAGCGCTTCCTGATACTTGTCCATATCTACGTATCTTTTGATAATTTTGGTTTTCTATCTCTGTGTGCCTAACCCTGCCGCACTCCCCACTCCCCTACCGACCCGGCGCAATCCTCCACCGGACCGAAACGAAGTAATCCTCCGCCTGACCGATTGGATGCAATCCGGTACCGGATTGATAAGGAGCGGCAACTGTCAGCAGACAGTTAGTCACACTACGCAAAATTAATACCAACCTCGCAATTATCAAAATATCTGCATAGAATTTTATCCCCTCAACCCTAAATTTGAACCAATTCCGGATCAAACCGCAGCTCCGGCACATACAGACGAAGAATATCCCAAGCCGTAAATATTCTCGTAGCTTCCTTGGTAGTTAGACAAATTTACGCTACCTTTGTATTGTCAATTAATGTGACAAGGTTCAATATTTGACAATAGGCGCTATGATAATACAAAGACCTCTATACCTGCAGAAGCTCATTTCCCGCAGACACAACGGAATGATAAAGATTGTCACAGGCGTGAGACGCTGTGGCAAATCATTCCTGTTGTCTAACCTATACGCGGGGTGGCTCAGGGAGCAAGGTGTGGAAAACGACCACATCATTACGATCAATCTTGAAGACAGAAGAAACAAGGAACTGCGCGATCCTGATGCGCTGCTTGATTACATTGACTCAAAACTGACCGATAACGCCGTCCATTATATAATGATTGATGAGATACAGCATGTCAGTGAGTTTGAGGACGTACTTAACAGCTATCTGAATATGCCCAACGCCGACGTGTATGTAACAGGTAGTAACGCACGGTTCCTTTCAAAGGATGTAATCACTACTTTCAGAGGACGAGGCGACGAGATAAAGCTTTACCCTCTAAGTTTTAGCGAGGTATTCCCTTATATGGACTTACAGAAAGACCGTGCGTTAGCCACTTATATGCTTTTCGGAGGTCTTCCGCAAGTCGTTCAGAAATCAACTGAGGAAGAAAAGAACGAGTATCTGAAAGGGCTTTTTACCCATACCTATATTAAGGATATAAAGGAGCGTTATGGCATAAGGAACACTGAGATGCTTGATGAACTGCTAAATATCCTCGCGTCTGATATCGGTGCTTTGACAAATCCGACCAAACTGACCAACACATTCGAGAGCGTAAAGCATACAAAAGTCAACCGCATGACGCTGACATCGTATCTGGAATATATCTGTGATTCATTCCTTGTTGAGAAGGCAAGTCGATACGATGTTAAGGGGAAACGGTATATCGATAGTCCGTACAAGTTTTATTTTACTGACTGCGGTCTGCGAAACGCCCTGCTTAATTTCCGGCAGACAGAGCCTTCACATCTGATGGAAAATGTGATATACAACGAGTTGCGTGTGCGTGGATTTAATGTTGACGTTGGTGTCGTGCCGGTATATCTTAGAAAGGAGGATGGTAGCCGGGAAAGGAAACAGTTTGAGGTAGATTTCGTATGCAACGTGGGTAGCCGACGCTACTATATCCAATCCGCCTACCGTATGCCGGATGAAAAGAAGATGAAGCAGGAGGAGGCGTCACTGCGTAATATTGATGATTCCTTCAAGAAAATCATTATCGTTGGCGAGGATACTCCTGTTTTGAGAAATGAGGCGGGGATTACCACAATCGGCATATATGATTTCCTACTGAACGAAAATTCATTGGATCTGTAGGAAATGCCACTGATTAATCTATCTGAACAACTATGACGGAAAAGATGACACCTACCCCCTTTGAACGGGGGTAGGTGTCATCGGTACTTTATTTTCACAAATGCACCGAAAAATCGGTTTGTACTCTTGCTAATCTCGTTTAATCGCTCGGATATACATCATCAGCGAATCAGGATTTTCGCGGATGTATTGCCAACTCTCACGATATATGCACCCTCCGAGGGGATTCTGACATGAGTGGGAGTATCGCTAAAC
>CAMWHX010000055.1 GCA_947174155.1 uncultured Porphyromonadaceae bacterium | reverse complement strand
GCCCACACTGTCCGATACCACGGGGGGAGAATCACAAGATCAAGCGAAGTCTCCTCGATACTGCCGGTCTGCACATCCCGGGCACGCAGATGAAGAATATAATGCCCCGGGGAGAGGTGCGTGTACTCACGCATCGACTCCTCCGACCAGGGGCTCCATCCCTTGTTGTATCCCTCAAGCCATGAACTGAACTCAACCGCCGAGGCAGACCGGAAGTTGGGAAATCCGAAACTGAACCGCAGAGATCGCAGTGAATATGGCAGCCGCAATTCCCGGTCTTCACCCCTACCGGCGGGGTCATAAGAGTATACAAGTGAATCCCGGTCGGCATAGACCGCGCTGACGAAGGGACGCTCATGAAGTGAGGGGATCTTCCGTGTCCCCTTGATATCTATACCCCAGAACCCATCCTGATTGGAGACGATCACACGGCGGTTATCCACGGAATAGATATCCACATATCCGGGGATTATATTCCGTGTGACAGACTTCAGCGATGCGGTGTCGAGGGCATAGGTGTCCTCACCGATCCTGCGTGCTATCGACAGACCTTTGGCACCCGCCATGACAAGCGAGCCGTCCATGAGGGGATGCACCGTGCCGGTCATATCCTTCGGAAAGACTTTTGACAATACCCGGTCAGGCATCATCCTGTCAGTGGCGGAATCATAAGTATATATACCACGGCGGGTGGAGACTATCAGACGCCCGTCATACAACGCGATACTGTTGTCACTGTTGTCGGGAAGTCCTTCAGAGGTATTGTAGAGCTGCAGACGTTCGAAGCGCTGATGCTCTATGTTGAGTCGCAGACGATACACCCCCTTGCGCCAGTGGGCGATCCAGATATCACCCGACTTGTCCCGCAGGAAATGACCTCCGATATCGTCATAACCCGAGACACGCCCGCGGTCTACCCATCGTCCCCCCTCGCGGGCCAGGAGATGAAAACTGTCATATGTGGAGGCGAGTGCCATATCGGGATTGTCGGGAAGCGCCATGACCATATGGGCACCCGGCGCCCCCGCAATCTTGGTGAAGCCGTGTCCGTCGTCGGTGTATATTCCCGCATCTCCGGCCACAAAGATTGTCCTGCCATCCGTAGTGAGTGACCATATCTGGCCGTGCAGGACACGCTTCAGCGGGAGAAGTCCCGGTGATGTGGGTATAGGGTACGGAGTGGTGTAGAGACCCTGGTTCGTACCGAAATAGAGCATATCTCCACGTCGCAGTGAGGCATATCCGGCTCCGACAGCATTGTTCGGGCCGACAAGATTCGTAAGGGGGGAGTTGTAGACCGCGTAATCGAGCCCATTGTCGAGACAGAGCCAGAGGTTGTGGCGGCGGTCAAACCCGGCGCCGAGCACCGTATTGTTCTGAAGACCGTTGTCGCGGTTGATATAGGTGACCTGTCCGGTAGAGATATTCTTGATCACGGCACCGCAGTTGACCGTCCCGAAGATATAATCATCTCCATCGGTGGCGGCGCAGAACGCCTGATTCTCCCTCAGAAAACCGTTGATATCACTCTCAAGTGGCCTCACAGTCTCTCCGTCTGCGACCCATAAGCCGTCGACAGAGGTCACCACGAGCATCTTGTCTCCACGCAGGGGTAGCAGACCAACTACCTTTTTGCCTGCGAGAGCCTCCGTGCCGGGGATGGCCTTGAATTCCTCACCCGCCACATGGAGGAGGCGGCCGTCATCGGTCGCCACGACCACATGCCCGTCTATGACTGCGGATCTCGATATGCGTCCGGGTGCATAAATCACCCTGAAACCGGATGTGCCCTCCGGTTTCAGATAGAGATGATAGTCACTCTGAAACCATACCCCCCTCGGCGTACGGAATATATTCCAGACCTCGGTGAAGGGTGGCACCTTACCGCCGAACATCGGCATCATCGAAGTGTATTCAAGCTCTCCGGTGCGCTTCGAGGGTGCGAAATATCCCAGCTCCTGCGTTCCGGCAGCATATATACGATTTTTCTCGCGATCGTAGCAGAGGGTGCGGACCGTCGTATAGTTGGACAGATAATGCTTGTGCCAGCGCTGGCCGTCGAAGACAAGCATTCCGTCACGATTGGCCACATACATCACCCCGGCGGAGTCCTGCACGGCAACCCAGTTTTGCGGCCCTGCATCATAGTCATCGCGCATGAAATTACGGACAGGCACGGATCCGCTCCCCGAAGCCTCCGTAACACCCAGAAGCAACAAAGACAAGAGAGACCATATCCATACTGTAATTCCTGTTTTCATGTCGTGATATATCGTAACTGCCACACCTCTTCTTCGGCAGGCGTCGCAAAGTTGCAAAAAAAATGTTAATGTGCTGCAGAATGATTATATGTTGTACAACACTTTTTCACATATCGCGTTACTTCATAGATACTTATTGACAGGCTGTAGAGGTGTTGTAGAGGTGTAAAAACCCCTTTGTAGAGGTGATATAGGGCATCTTTTGTTTGCGGGTTGCCGAATTCTCCCTACTTTTGCACCGTCGATTCGGCACGCGCACATCATCACCCGCCACGATGAGGTCCTGCCGGGAAGAGGGGGGGGAAGCTCCTCGCGACGCCAACATACCTGTTGAAATACTAACACCCTAATATCATTCACTTGCAATGACCAAATTCTTCTTATCATTAATGCTTGCTCTCATGGGGCTGTCAGCCGTGGCGCAGACAGTGACCGTCAGCGGCACCGTCACATCCTCCGAGGATGGAGAGCCACTTATAGGTGTCTCTGTCCTGGCCAAGGGGGGTGCGGGTAAGACTCACGGAGTCAATACCGATATCGACGGTAATTACACCATAAAGGTGGACCGCGGGACTACTCTGGCTTTCTCTTATGTCGGCTACACTCCGGCTGAACGTAAAGTCTCCGCAGGCGGAACGATGGATATCGTCCTGCAGCTCGAAAATGATATGCTCGACGAGCTGGTCGTAGTGGGCTACGGCGCCGTCAAGAAGAGCGACCTGACCGGTTCGGTCAGCAGTGTCAACGCTGACAAGCTCAACAAGACTCCCGCCGCCTCCCTCTCCAATGCCCTTCAGGGACAGGTAGCCGGCGTGACGGTCAATTCACTTACAGGTCGTCCCGGTGCCGGTGCCGAAGTCCGTATCCGCGGCGTAGGTACTGTCAACGGTTCCGCACCTATATATGTGGTGGACGGCGTGATCGCTGACGATATCGACTTTCTCTCCCCCAATGATATCGAGCATATAGAGGTGCTCAAGGATGCTTCGGCTACAGCTATCTACGGTTCGCGTGGTGCAAACGGTGTCATCATAGTCACCACCAAGAGCGGAGCTTATCAGCAACCTACACACATCACTCTCAACGCCTACATCGGTCTGCAACAGCGTTGGAAGAAGCTCGATGTGATGGGCGCCAAGGATTTTGCCGATACCTATGTGGCGATCAACGGTAACGCCGCTGTCAAGAAGATATATGCAGAGCAGGGCTTCAACAAGTGGCTCAACACCTTCATGGGTGTACGCAACAGCCAGTACTTCCCTGTCGTCTATGATCCCGTCAACGCTCCCGACGGTCTCGACTATTCGGCTATCGACACTGACTGGCAGGATGAGATCTTCCGCAACGGTCTTATTCAGAACTATCATCTCGCTATCGACGGCGGCACGGATCGTGCCACATACTCCATGTCGGCCAACTGGTTCGGTCAGCAGGGTATCGTCATGGGATCCGACTACTCCCGCTTCACCGGTCGTATCAACTCGACCTTCAAGGCTTTCCCCTGGCTTAAGATAGGTGAAAACATCACCTACATGGCCTCCATCGCAAAGAATGCCTACGAGAGCGGCGACAACTCCGAAAGCGCCGGTGCCAATATCATCTCGGCTGCCTTCGCGATGGCTCCCTGGGATCCTACCCACTATCCCGAAGGCTCGCGCAACGCGCAGGGGACCGACCTGAGCGGCCGTATCTCCGCTGCCTCCAACTTCAAGAATGTCACCAATCCCTTCTCGATGGTCGAATACGCCCATCCGAAGGTCAACAACGACCGCTTCGTCGGTAATGTGTTCCTGGAGCTGACTCCGGTCAAGCACTTCAACTTCCGCTCCTCCTTCAGCTTCGACTACCGCATCACCCGTGACCGAAGCTACATGGATCAGTATGAGATCTCGGCCTACGACAAACACGACAAGAACACCCTCGCCTCGTCCATGGCCCGCAGTGCTTACTGGAATGTCGACAATATCCTGACCTACGACAATTCCTTCGGTCGTCACAACCTGACCGCAATGGCCGGTTTCACGGTTGAGGAATACAACTACTACTCTATCGGTGGCTCCGGTTCGAGCATCCTCAATCCCGAGGAGCGCAACTGGTATCTCTCGCAGGTGACCGATGACTTCGGACGTCCCGGCGACGGAGTGGCACGCAACCGCCGCCAGTCCTGGCTCGGCCGCGTCAATTACTCCTACGACAGCCGTTACCTCTTCACCGCCAACTTCCGTGCCGACGGTTCGAGCCGCTTCGCCGAGAACCGCTGGGGCTATTTCCCCTCCTTCGCCCTGGCCTGGCGTCTGAGCAGCGAGAAATTCCTCCAGGAATTCTCTCCGCTGACTGACCTCAAGGTGCGTTTCGGATGGGGTAAGGTAGGCAACGACAATATCGCCAACGATGCCTTCGTACTGAATATGTTTAACAACGGTCCGACGTTTGTAGACTACGTATTCGGTCCCTCCCAGGTACTCGTGCCCGGAGCTGCGGTGCTGACCTGGATCAACAACGGCGGCCACTGGGAGAACACCGAGCAGTGGAGCGCGGGTATCGACTTCAATTTCTGGAACGGACGTCTCTCGGGCTCGCTCGACGGTTTTATCCGTGACACCAACGATATGCTAATGAGTGTCATCGCTCCGGCCCATGTCGGAAACCGCTACGCTTCGACCGCCAACGTCGGAAAGGTGCGCAACAAGGGTATCGAGCTCTCTCTGGACCACTCCATGAGTCCCTTCAAGGATTTCACATACAGCGTGGGTGGTAATATCTCCTATATCCACAACGAGCTGCTTGAGCTTAACGGCGGCGCTCCCATCTACTCCAACTACGGTCAGGTGCAGGTGGTCAACAAGGGGTATCCCCTATACTACTTCTGGGGTTATCAGTATGACGGTGTCTTCAAGTCAGACGAGGAGGTGCTCGAATATCTCCACGGCTATACAGCCGCTGACTCCCCCTTCCATGCCGGTGACGCCAAATATCGCGACAACAACGGTGACGGCCGCATCGACGACAAGGACCGAGTGAGCCTCGGCAGCTCGATACCCAAGGTAAACTACGGCATTAACCTCAGCGCCTCTTATCGCGGTCTGGATCTGCAACTCTTCTTCCAGGGTGTGGCCGGATCCAAGATCTACAACCAGATGCGCCACCGCCTGGAGAGCAACGGCTCTACCTCCGTCCTCTCTCCCGTGATGGTCAACGCCTGGACTCCCGAGAATCCTGACGGATTCCTCCCCAACCCCCGCAATTCGGTCAACTACTACGTGTCAGACCGATTCCTGGAGAGTGGTGACTACTTCCGCCTGAAGAACCTGCAGCTCGGATACTCTCTCCCGAAGAGTGTGCTCGGCCGCAGCGGCCTGACCAGCTGCCGCTTCTACGTGCAGTGTTCCAATGTCTTCACCGTCACCAAATACAAAGGCTTCGATCCCGAGGTCAGCGGCGGTGTCGACTACGGCAACTATCCTCAGAGCCGCACCTTCCTCTTCGGTGTCAATATCGTATATTGATTCTCTCTCCTCTTCACACACTTCATATCATACTTACGCCAAATCATGACACTTCATATCAACCGCACCATACTGCGCTCCGCCCTGCTGGCCATGCTTGCCCTCCCTCTGACGGGGTGCAACGACTGGCTCTCGGAGAAGCAACCGGGCAAGACCGAACTCGACGACTTCTATGTCTCGGGCGAGGCCTGTGTCCAGACCGTCAACGGATGCTACGCTCCGCTGGCATGGGAATACAACAGCACCTACTTCTCGGAGTGGTTTATCGGCGACATCGCCTCCGATGACGCGCTCAAGGGTGGGCAGAACGTGGCCGACGGTGCCGATGCCTACGATATCGACAACTTCAAGACCAACGCCAACAACTCCATAGTCCTCGACTATTACCGCGCCAAGTATCAGGGTATCATACGCTGTAACCTGGCGCTCAACGAGGTGAGCGCCTATTTCCCTGACGCGACTCTCTCTCAGGAGAAGAAGGATCAGCTTCTGGGTCAGGTATACTTCCTGCGCGCCCTCTACTACTTCCAGCTGGTGCGCGTCTTCGGCGGTGTACCCCTGGTCCACGAGGTGCTCGACTCCTCCGACAAGTGGCAGCAACCCCGCGCCACCGTCGAACAGGTATATGCCTCCATCCTCTCCGACCTGGCTCTGGCCGAGAAACTCCTCCCCGCCAAGAGTGCCTATCCGGAGGCAGATCTGGGTCGGGCCACCCGTGGCGCCGCCCGTGCCCTGCTCTGCAAGGTCAATCTCTATGTCAAGGACTATAACCGAGCCTACGAGTGGGGCAAGAAATGGGTCGATGAGGAGTATCTCACCGGTGAGTATTCCCTCTGTCCCGTATATGCCGACAACTTCACCCTGGCCGGTGAGAATGGGCCTGAAAGCGTCTTCGAGATCCAGTATGCCGCCGACCCCACCAGTGACTACGGCGAGGGCTTCGGCTTCAGCCGCGGCACATTTTCCATCATCCTTACCCGTCCCCGCATGAGCTCTCTGGGAGGTCGCAGCGGATGTGGATGGAACCATCCTACCCGGAATCTCTATGCAGAGTTCGAGGCCGGTGATCCG
>CAMWHX010000054.1 GCA_947174155.1 uncultured Porphyromonadaceae bacterium | reverse complement strand
ACTTCAACTTCGGAGGCGAGGCTCTGAAAGTGCCCGGTCTCGACGGCTCCGGCAAGATGGGTAAGAGCGAAGGCAACTGCCTCTACCTTATGGATGACGAGAAGACCCTGCGCAAGAAGGTGATGCGCGCCGTCACCGACGAGGGTCCGAAGGTACCCAACTCCCCCGTGTCGCAACCCGTCGAAAACCTCTTCACGCTGATGAATCTCGCCTCCGATCCGGCTGTCGTGCAGCAGTTTCGCGACGCCTATGCCGACTGCTCGATCCGCTACGGCGACATGAAGAAGCAGTTGGCAGCCGATCTGGAGACTATCGTGGCCCCCATCCGTCAGCGCATCATCGATATCCGTGACAACGACGAGTATCTCTCGAAGGTAGTGGCCGAGGGCGCCGAGCGTGCCCGTGCCTATGCCGCCGATACTCTGCGAGATGTGCGCGAGATAATGGGTATCCGCAAGATCTGATATATCTCATTCTCCCAGACGCACTATGCTCCCCCTGCGCATCGGTCGCAAACTCCTCCCTACGGCTGTCGCCCTGCTGCTGACAGCCGGGGGCTGTCAGCACACCTCCGAAGATAAGACCCCGGGGGAGGAGACCGGGACACCGCGCGTGGCTGTCAGCGTCCCCCCGTTGGCTCGGTTAGTGAGTGACCTGATGGGTGACAGTGTGGAGGTGGTGACTCTCGTCCCCCCCACGGCTGATCCGGAGTCTTACGAACCGACTTTGGCGACTATGAAGGGGTTGGCCGATTCGCAGATATTCCTGACTCTGGACACCCCGGGGTTCGAGCGGGCCCTTTCGCGCTCCCTACCCTCCAACTTTCCCAACCTCCCGACGGTCAACCTTTCACGTGGTCTCACTCCCCTCTTCGACCACACCCATAATCATGCTCACCATCATCACCATGATGATGAGCATGAGGGACATAGTCATGAGGGGGAAGAGGCTGATCCTCACTATCTCTCCTCGGTGCGCAACGTTAGTGTAATTGTCGACTCCATGTCGGACGCACTGATACGTCGCTGGCCGGAGAGGGCGTTGAGTATTACCTCACGTCGCGACTCTCTGCAGCGCTCACTCGCCGCTATGGATTCGACTCTGAGAGCCAACTTTTCGCAAGGGAGCAACCGGCGTTTCGCTATAACCCATCCCTCGCTCGGATACCTCGCCCGCGACTACGGTCTGACCCAAATATCCCTCTCGGGAGGACATCGGGAGATGACCCCGAAGATGTATGCCGAGGCGCTCGATAAAGCGGGAGATGTGGCTGTACTCTTCACCGAGCAGACGCAGGATCCCACCCGTGCCTCCGAGGCTGCGCGTCAACTCGGAATACCGCTCGTGATCCTCGATCTCAACTCTGAATCGTGGCTCGAATCGCTGCTGACAATCTCCCGGTCGTTTGACTCCCGAAACGGGGTTGGACACTTGAAGTAATATTTGATAATGAAGATACTGACCTTGCACGACATTTCGGTCATCTACGATCGGCGTCCGATACTCGACCACTTCTCCCTGACACTTGATCGCGGGGAGTTTCTGGCTGTGACGGGCCACAACGGCAGTGGCAAGACTACCATGCTTCGGGTCATGTTGGGTCTGCTTAAACCCACCTCCGGACGCGTCACATACTTCAACGAGGAGGGACACCCGACACGACATCTGAGGATAGGCTATCTCCCTCAGAAGAGCAATATCGACACGAAGTTTCCCATTACAGTCAGCGAGGCTGTGAAGTCGGGTATGTACACGGGATGGCTGGGAAGCCTGCCGCGCGACTGGGAGGAGAGATTCTCTGAAATAGTTTCGCTGACCGGAATCGGGGATTATCTCGACCGCCCCGTCGGAGTGCTCAGCGGTGGTCAACTGCAACGCACCCTGCTGGCACGCGCACTTGCCTGCCGCCCGGAACTCTTGGTGCTCGACGAACCCCTCAGCTATGTCGACAAGGAGTTTGAATACCGCATATACGACCTGATGGCCGACCTCTCGCGCCACACTACCATCGTGCTCGTGTCTCACGAGATGACCGCCTTCAACCGTCTCGCCACCAACACTCTCCATCTATAAGACCTCCATCTTTAAGACCTCATGATACTGAATTATATCTGGATTGCCTTCTTCATCCTCACCTTCCTCATGGCTGCGGGTGTGACTCTGACCGGCGGAGGGACCGCGATATGGACCGAGATCATGAATGCCTCCTTCTCGCAGGCTTCATTCGCCTTTGAAATATCCTTAGGTCTGACCGGTATCCTCTCCCTCTGGATGGGGATAATGAAGATCGGCGAACGAGCCGGTGCCATCGAGGCAATGGGGCGGGTGGTGCAACCCCTCTTTTCGAGACTCTTCCCCGGGATACCGAAGGGACATCCTGCCATGGGGGCCATCTTCATGAATCTATCGGCCAACATGCTCGGCCTCGATAACGCCGCCACACCTATGGGACTGCGGGCCATGCAGGAGATGCAGACACTCAATGACCGAAAGGACACGGCTACCGATGCCATGATCATGTTTCTGGTGCTCAACAGTTCCGGTCTGTGTCTGATACCGGTGAGCATCATGATGTATCGCGCCCAGGGTGGAGCCTCCAACCCGACAGATGTCTTCATCCCCATCCTTATGGCTACGGCCGTAGCCACACTTGTCGGTATGGTGGCCCTGTGTATCCGTCAGCGGATACGCATGGACCTCGTGCTCTGGAGCTGGCTCGCCGGCATTGCCCTCTTCGTAGCCGGCGTCGCCTGGTATTTCTCCACACTCCCCGCTGCTAAAGTGGAGGCTTACTCCGGATTTGCAGCCAACTTCATCCTATTCAGCGTCATCATAGCCTTCCTGGTGATGGGAATGCGCAAACGCATACGAGTCTACGACACATTTATCGAGGGGGCCAAGGAGGGATTCAAGACAGCCGTGACCATCATCCCCTATCTGGTCGCCATACTTGTAGCTATCGGGATGTTTCGTGCCTCGGGAGCACTGGATATGGTCACCGGAACGGTGGAGCGCTTTGTCGCGTGGCTCGGGTTTGACACACAGTGGGTCGGCGCGTTGCCGACGATGCTTATGAAGCCATTGAGTGGGAGCGGAAGTTGCGCGATGATGCTCGACGTCATGCGCACCGAGGGGGCTGACGCCTTCGTCAGCAAGCTCGCCGGAGTGGTCCGCGGAAGCACCGACACGACCTTCTACATCCTCGCCGTCTACTTCGGCTCCGTAGGGGTCAGCAAAACCCGCTACGCCGCCGGCTACGCCCTCCTGGCCGACATCACAGGAGCCATCGCCGCCGTCCTCATCGCCTACCTGATGTGGTAAAGAGGCACCCGGTGAGACTAAACCGCGCTTGACCGGGATGTGGCGCGCCCCCGGGCCTCCCCTTGCGCGGAAACCGCGCCTCCACAACATCAGGGAACTACAAAACCATTCCTCCCTGAAATCTGTTAGAATAACAGAATTACAATTAGAATCTATATTATGAAGACATTTGAATCCCGTATCAAGGAGGGTATCCCCTCGATGGTAGTATTCATCCACGCCGGCACACAGGATGCCGTAGAAATCAAGTATCTCGCCGAGGGTCTGCGCAAGGAATTTGGAGACCGCATCAACATCATGCGAGTAGACGCCTCCTATGACCACCGCCTGAAACACGAGTACAACATCCTGCACTACCCCACCTGGATCCTCTTCAAAGAGGGTCAGGAGCTCCAGCGCGAGACCGGCAACAAAACCCTCACCGAACTCATCGACATGGCCAAACGCGCCTTCTGATATCCCCCCTCACAGCCAATAAAGCGTTAAGATCAGAAATGAAGAGCACTCACAAGTCTTGTACAAGACTTGTGAGTGCTCTTCATTTCTGATCATGCCTGTCGGAGGAATAACCAATAAGTCTATGTAATACTTTCAAGTCTTTGTATTCCCATATCAGTCCAAATCATTGTCAGCCTCATAGTTGATACCGGAATAATCACAGTTGCGCAACCACTCACCAACGGTTATATGGCGACCAATATAAGGATAAAGATCTTGGCTAAGAAAGAAGAATAGACCACTAAACTCACGCGGATGAGCAGTTACTCCGGAAATCCGGCCCAAGCCGAAAAGTCGGTGCATAAAGACAAAAAAAGTATAGGCTATGAATCCGATATTAAAACCGAAGTGAGCCTGCATAGCAGGCTTATGTAACAGGCCCGTATCGTCGATGCGCGAAGCGTATCGACGGTGCGGGTATACAATGGCCATATATATATACCCCCTGCGAAGCGGTGCAAGGCGTTCGCCTTGCACCGCCTCGCAGGGGGTTGGAGGGAATCTTTCTCATACCCGCACCGACGGCAACAGAGTTGCCGTCGATACGGGCCTGATATATAGCCCCGCCATGCGGGGTCTGACGATGCCCCTGCGATAAAATAGATTATGCACCGACTTTTCGGCTTGTGCCCCTATTCTTATCTCACATAGTGAGGCATATCCTCCGGAAGAGGGATCGAAATCTCCACTAACCCGGCTATCTCGCCGTCACGACGCCACGGTGTCTGATATATCAGCTTCTTTCGCCCGTTTTTCAGAATAGTGTAGGCATTCGTCTCTCCGGTGCTCAGCATGTGGCGGATCATCTTCTGCGCCCGCTCGGGATGATAATCATACAGATTGTGTCCGATGATGTCGCCATGACGTGCGAAAGTCTCCCGCGACAGGTCATTCATATACAGGATCTTGCCATCGGCATCACACACCGTCACAGCACATCCTACCGCCCGCGCCCAGTCGGGTGTCACACCCTCGGCCACACGGCTCCAGTCGTTATTCGTGTTCATATTATCTAATAGCTTCGAAAAAACGTTGATTTCTCTCCTCCGGGCCCTTATTTACTCATTGCATACTTGCGAGACGCCAGACGATAACCGTCGCAGAATACCTCCACGAGATACTCGCCTGGAGTCAACGTAGCGTTTACATCCCAATACATGGTCACGGCCAGCTCCTCATTATTATACTCCACTTGACGATGAGCCGTAGCAGCCACATTGGCGCCGTCAAACTGGAATGAAGAGCCCCCTCCGAGCAGTGCACCCTCCGGTGTCACGATCCGCACATAGAAATCCTTCATACCGGGGGAGGCAGTATTGTTGGGACTTACGGTGAAGGACACGGCCAGCTGGCGCGCCTTGGTGACATTCTTCTCTACCTTACCCTTCTTATTGAGCGCTCTGAGCGAGAGGGAGGTGATGTTAAGCTTACGGGCAAGCTTGACGGTCTGAGTCAACTCCGCGTTACTCTTGGTAGCGGTAGTGACCTCGGTGGCCAATTGCTGGTTTCGCTCATTGACGGTTTCGAGTTCGCGACGAAGCCCCTCGTTCTCCTCTCCGAGGCGACGTATCTCTTCAAGATAATGCCGCACAATACCTTTCAGTGTGGCAATCTCATCTTCCAGCTTCTTGATGCGGGCACGATTAGCGGAGTTATTGCGCTTCTCCTGGTCAAGCTCGCGAAGCAGACCCTCGACCTTCATGCGAGCCTCATTATACTGATGCACGAGAGAATCGTTTTTAAGATAGATCTGCTGATCCTCATACTGCGAGAAGTCAGCGTTAAGCTGATTGAACTCCGAGGTCAACGTCAGGCGATCGTTGGCCAAAGCAAGAGAATCCGCACGTGCCTCCGCTTCGGCCGCTGCCGTGTTGGCACTCGAATTATTGAGTATCAACACCACGACAAGAGCTACGAGACAGACTACCACACCTATTCCGCCAAAAAGTATTATTTTCTGATTCTTATTCATTGTAGTTTTGTACTTGTCTTGTATTTATGCGCCCCCTGACTCCGGCTCATCACACGTCAGCACGCCGATAAGCCTCATCTGTGGAAGCATATTACAAAATTACAACTTTTTTCGCTCCCTCCCCAACTTTTCACCATCTTTTAGACATCGTCCCGGAAGAAAGTTTGAAGCCGTGGGCGGATATACGTATCAGATAGGGCCCCTCGCTCCGAGATGTGCCGTCATGCACAAGACCCGGGCAAAACCATCACGGGGAGAAAGGTGTTTGCAATATAGTAAGCTACTTAACCATAAAAACACACTTATTAAAATGGAAACAGTAAAGTTTAACGGCAACTCCATGCACATCGCCCACGCTCTCCCCACCCCCGGACAGGAGGCTCCCAATTTCGCCCTCGTGGCTCAGGACCTCTCTGAAATCGCGCTTCACGATCTGCGTGGCAAGAATATCGTCCTCAATATTTTCCCCTCTGTCGACACCGGTGTATGCGCCGCTTCGGTACGCCGCTTCAACAAGGAGGTAGCCTCTCTGCCCGACACAGAGGTGCTCTGCGTATCTATGGACCTCCCCTTTGCAGCCGGACGTTTCTGTGCAGCCGAGGGCATCGACAAGGTGCGCACTGCTTCGGCATTCCGCAGTGACTTCGGTCAGACCTACGGTGTCGAACTCGTCGACGGTCCCCTGCGCGGCCTCTTCTCCCGCGCCCTCGTCGTCATCGACAAGGAGGGTAAGATCAAGGGCACATCCCTCTGCGAGGAGATTACCGAGGAACCCGATTACCAGTTTGTACACGATCTGTTGAAGTAAAACCTCACTCCGCCACAAGGAGATAACTTCAAAGACACCCAAAGCGGGAGGAGAGACAGGGATAACCCCAATCTCTCCTCCCGCTAAAAACATCTGAATCTCAGCCCATTAGAAAATATATCAAAAAAAAGTCGTCAAAAAATTTGCACAGTCCGAAAAAAGGTTGTAACTTTGCACTCGCAAAACGGCAGTAACATCCCGCTCAAGCGAGAGCGAAGATAGCCGCAGCAGATGGTGCCATAGCTCAGTTGGTAGAGCAAAGGACTGAAAATCCTTGTGTCCCC
>CAMWHX010000053.1 GCA_947174155.1 uncultured Porphyromonadaceae bacterium | reverse complement strand
GCTGCGCGCACACGGCGAGCCCCCGGAGACTTATGAGATCGCACGCCGCAACAATATCGAGATCATAGACGCTACCTGTCCGGTGGTGCTCCAATTGCAGCGTCGCATCAAGAAGTCATACGATGAGACACCGGCATCCGACTCCAAGCCCCTCATACTGATCTACGGCAAGCTCGGACATGCCGAAGTCAACGGTCTCGTCGGTCAGACCCACGGCGAGGCGGTCGTCATCCAGGATAAGGAGGGACTCGACGGAGTGAATCTCGACCGCGATATCGTGCTCTACTCCCAGACTACAAAGTCGCTCGAAGGCTTTCGCGAGATAGTGGCTGAGATTCAGAAGCGCAAGACACGGGGTTCCTTCAAATGGTTTGATACCATATGTCGTCAGGTCTCCAACCGTATGGACAACATACGGGAGTTCGCACGCTCGCACGACGTGGTGCTCTTCGTCAGCGGTGCCAAGAGCAGCAACGGCAAAGTGCTCTTCGCGCAGTGTCTCGAAGTCAATCCCCGCACACACTTCATCACCGATGAGACGGGACTGCGTCCCGAATGGCTCGATGGTGCCGAGAGTATCGGCATCTGCGGAGCCACCTCGACCCCGAGGTGGCTAATGAATGCAGTAGCGGAAGCAATACCCGGAAATCATGGGACTGCTGACGGAGAGTGACGCTCAGCGCGATGAGCGCTTCATGAATGAAGCGCTCGAAGAGGCTCGTCTGGCCTCCGAAGAGGGGGAGATACCTATCGGAGCTGTCATCGTCTGCGGCGGGAGGATCATCGCCCGGGCTCATAATCTGACCGAGCGACTCGGCGACGTGACGGCACACGCCGAGATGCTCGCCATCACAGCCGCCCAGAATCACCTGGGAGGCAAGGTGCTTCCCGACTGCACACTCTATGTCACCGTCGAACCCTGCCCGATGTGTGCCGGAGCCTTGGGATGGGCACGTCTAAAAAGGATCGTATGGGGAGCCGACGACCCCAAGAGGGGCTACCTCAGCATCACCGCTCCGGGACGCACACCGCTGCATCCCAAGACTCTTGTGGAGCGCGGAGTGCTCGCCGATGAGTCTGCCGCCCTGATGAGAAGCTTCTTCCGCGCCCGCCGGTAAAGCCGGCTTTCACCCGGCCTTCACCCGAAGACAAACTACCGCTCCCACGGCTACGCCCACCCGAAGACAAACTACCATCTACCCGTATAGGCCGGGCAGATGGTAGTTTGTCTTCGGGTGTTACGAGTCCCCCCGGTCGCTGTGTTGTAATATTTTTGTAATATTTTTGTTGCAAAATTGTTACAATACGGATTTTTTTATTAACTTTGCCATTGAAGACTCGGGATTTTCCGGGATGATCACCTGACAACTCTCTATGGAACATAAACTTAAAGACAAAATCCGTGCCTCCCTCATCGGTTACGCCATCGGTGACGCACTGGGTAAGGGCACTGAATTCATGACCAAGGATATAGTGGCACGCCGCTATCCCAACGGTCTGCGCACATATGGCGGTATCATCAGGGACGCTCATCGCAGCCAGTGGCAAAGCAATGAATGGACTCATGATACAGAGGTGGTGCTCCGCACCGCCGACGTCATCATCCGTGAGGGGCAGATAGACCCCTACTCTCAGGCTCGTATGCTCTCCGACTGGATCAGCAGTCAGTTTCTCGATATATCGTCAAGTATCCGCTATGTCATCACGCAACCCGATTACACAGCCGATCCCATAGCCGTCGCCCGCCGTATCTGGGAGAGTTCGCCTCACGATGAGGCCTCCAATGAGTCTCTGGGGCGCGCCATGATTGGTGGCATCTGGCCCGGAAAGGACTACCTCGACCGCTCTCAGGAACTGATCCTGATGACTCACTATCATCATCGCTGCCTCATCTCCGGCTTGATCATCTCGCGCATGGCCCACTCCCTGCTGTGGGAGGATAAGGAGGCCACGATAGAGGAGTTGCTGGCGTTGTGTGGCGAATTTGTAGATGAACTGGGCCCATACCTGAATCAGGCTCACGACGGGACCCTGGACGAACTGGACCTTGACGATCCCGACCGTCTCTGGTATACCCGTAAGGCTATGGCAGCCGCCCTGTATGCCCTTTGGCACTGCTCGACAATGCAGGAGGCTCTCTATAGAATCGTCGACGAGGGGGGTGACGCCGACACCAATGCCGCCTTGGCGCTCGGGCTCCTCGGCCTGAAGTATGGCACCGAAGCCCTCCCCGAATATCTGACTCAGGAGCTCGACGGAGTCGACCGCATCATCGAGACCGCGGATCGCTTCTGCGAGACCCTCTCACGCAACATCCCCACCTGATCGACATGAATCCCTGGGTAGAAGCCACACGTCCCCGCACACTCCCCGTCAGTATCGCCGGAGTTTTGGCCGGCGTAGCCGTGGCCGTCATGTGTGGCAGTTTCCGATGGACTCCAGCCCTTATCTGCCTCCTCTTTGCCCTCGGCGCACAGATCGTAAGTAATTTCGCTAACGAATATTATGATTTCCGTCGCGGTGTGGATGCCAAAGGGCGCGAGGGGTTCCGCCGCGGTGTCACCGAGGGTGATATCTCCCCGGAAGCCATGAAACGTGCTACCTTCGGGCTGCTTCTCATCACTTGTCTGCTCGGCTGCTCCCTCATCTACTGGGGTGGATGGTGGCTGCTCATACCGGGGACACTGATAGCTCTCTTCGCGCTGGCATACAGTACGGGCCCGTGGCCACTCTCACACCACGGCATGGGAGACGTGGCTGTCATCATCTTCTTCGGTATTGTCCCGGTCTGTCTCACTGCGTGGTTACAGTGCGGCTCATGGGACATCACACCCTCCGGCCATCCGGGATTGCCAATGTGGCGCATTGCCCTCCCTATCAGTATAGGGGCCGGAGTGCTTGCTGCCAATGTACTAATAGTCAATAACTACCGCGATGTCGATTCCGACAGAGCGGTAGGCAAACATACTACCGTTGTCATATTCGGTCGGAAGACCATGGGGGTAATCTATCTTCTCTTCACCATCGGGGGGCCGTGTCTGATGGCTTTGGCAACGTGGCAACTGGTGCCTGCGGTCATTGAGGCTGTCTGGCTTCTGTTTGTCGTCGCCGGAGTGGTGATATACCGCCGCCTGGTATCAAGCGACGGACAGCGGTTGAATGCTGTGTTAGGTTCGACAGCACGACTTATGCTGTCGGAAATTGCATGGTTATGGGTCACGTCGCTCATCGCGGCGTGACCCATTTTTCCCACTACCGTTCCGGAGAACGATATCGGTTTTTACGCGCTGAATTTGCAGATAACCCTTATAAATGCTAAATTTGCAAAAAATCCGGAGCTATGAGTCATCAGATAAAATATCCTGTGGGAATACAATCCTTCTCCACCCTAATTGAAGGAGGCTATACGTATGTAGACAAAACCGGTGCTATCGCCCGGCTGATTACAAGCGGCAAATATATCTTTCTGAGCCGTCCTCGTCGATTTGGCAAAAGTCTGCTCCTCTCAACCATTCACTCCTATTATGATGGGAAAAGAGAGCTCTTTAAAGGTCTGGCTATCGATCAAATGGATATGGAGTGGGAGCCGAAACCGGTTCTTCATTTTGATCTGAACACCGGGCAATACAACGAGTCAAACGGTCTGGCAGACAGATTAGCCAAGTATCTCGCTGACTACGAACGCATATTCCATATCACTCCAAACATGGAGCATGACCTCGCTCTGCGATTTGAAAATCTTATAACCGAAATACACACTTCAACCGGCAAGAAGGTGGTCATCCTTGTCGATGAATATGACAAGCCGCTGCTCGGAGTAGAGGAGAACCGGGCTCAGTTTGAAAAGAATCAGGAGCTTCTCAAGGGATTCTTCTCAAACCTCAAATCAATGGACGAGCATATCCACTTCGCACTATTGACCGGTGTAGCCCGATTCAGTCGGGTCAGCATATTCAGTGACCTCAACAATCTCAACGACATTTCCATGTCCAATACGTACGCTGATATATGTGGTTGGACTGAGAAGGAACTCCTCGATAACTTCCGCGCCGGTATTGAAGACCTTGCACAAGAACGCGAGGAAGACTTCGACTCTACCGTCGAGGCGCTACGCAGGTATTATGACGGCTACCTCTTCTCGTCCAAGGGCTCACGGATCTACAACCCTTTCAGCGTCCTGTGTGCGTTGCAATCACGGGAAATACATCCGTTCTGGTTCGAGACCGGAACCCCTACATTCCTTGCCAAGAGAATCAAGAGAAGTGGAATCGATCCTGAATCACTTAACGGACAGACCCGCAGTTATAATGAGCTCATGTCGGCCGGTCTCGGGACTGACAACGTCACGGCTCTGATGTTTCAGACAGGATATCTGACCATAGCCTCCTATGATCCCCGCAGGCAAAGATATACGCTGAAATTTCCAAACCGAGAGGTAGAGATCGGATTTGCACAAAATCTTCTTCCTCTCTATGCCCCCTCTACTGAAAGACCTGACAGTGTGTTCAGTCTTCAAAAGTTCCAGGATGACTTGTATGACGGAAAACCGGAATCCTTCATGAATCGGCTCAACACTCTGATGAAGGACCTTCCCGGTGAGGATCATAAGGAATCTACTTATCGTGCGCTCACATATCTCCTGTGTCTCCTCTCCGGCACTGATGCTCAGAGCGAGAGACATTCATACAAAGGGCGCAGTGATCTGGAGGTATATACGCCTGATTACATCTACATTTTTGAATTCAAATTTAACAAGAGCGTTCACGCGGCCATGGAGCAAATATTGACACGCGACTACGCCGGACGCTTTGCTCAGGATGGGCGCACACTGTGTCTGATAGCAGCAAATTTTAATGAAAAAAGGGAGGACCGCGGCCTTACATATGAAATAAATTTTGTAACTTCGCGGCCATGAATTCTCAGACTCCATCTTCCACATCATCGTCACGAGCCGGGGGTGCAAAGCGCCGTCCGGAAACTGTAATTGCCGATATATCAGGGCGTCGTCCTCCTCAGGATACCGATCTGGAAGAGGCGGTATTAGGTGCGCTTATGCTTGAAAAAGATGCCTATATGGGTGTCTGCGACCTGCTGGTGCCGGAATCTTTCTATGATCCGCGCAACCAGAAGATCTATCAGGCTATCTCCACCCTGGGTCTCAACCAGCGCCCGATAGATATGCTGACCGTCACGGAGCAGCTGCGACAGGACGGCACTTTGGAGGAAGTTGGGGGTCCGGTACGTATCACCGAACTCACGGCGCGTGTCTACTCGGCTGCCAATGTCGAATATCATGCACGAATCATAGCGCAGAAGTATCTCGCGCGCCGTCTGATACACCTGGCGACGGAAGTGCAGCAGCAGGCTTTCGATGAGACCAACGATATCGAGCAACTCCTCCAACAGGCCGAGGGGGGACTCTTCGATATATCTCAGACACAGCTCAAACGCGAAGTGACGCAGCTCGACCCGGTGCTGAATCTGGCCTACGAACAGATTCTGGCAGCCCGTAATACAGAATCCGGCCTCTCAGGTCTGCGCACCGGCTACAACGGTCTCGACAAGATGACCTCCGGCTGGCAGAACTCCGACCTCATCATCATCGCTGCCCGTCCGGCAATGGGTAAGACGGCTTTCGTGCTGTCGATGGCCAAGAATATGGCTATGGACTACAATATCCCGGTGGCCATTTTCACTCTTGAGATGGCCAACGTGCAGCTTGTCAAGCGTCTTATAAGCAATGTGGCCAATCTGGAGGGTGAGAAGATCAAAAACGGCCAGATGAGCGACGAGGAACTGGATCGCCTGAACACTCGACTGAAAGGTATCTTCGGCTCTCCCCTCTATCTTGACGAAACTCCGGGGCTGAGCATCACCGAGCTCCGCACTAAGGCCAGGCGTCTGGTGCGCGAGAGGGGGGTGAAGCTGATCATGATCGACTACCTCCAGCTGATGAACGCCACCGGTCTGAAACTGGGTAGCCGCGAGCAGGAGGTCTCCACAATCTCCCGTTCGCTCAAAGCCCTGGCCAAGGAGCTTAATATACCAATCATCGCCCTCTCCCAGCTCAACCGAAGCACGGAGACCCGTGAGGATAAACGCCCCGTGCTCTCAGACCTGCGTGAGTCGGGCGCCATCGAGCAGGATGCCGATATCGTGTGTTTCATCCATCGCCCGGAGTATTACACCAAAAGCGGAGAGGATGCGCAGGGTAATGATATCCGTGGTCTGGCCGAGCTTATAGTGGCCAAGCACCGAAGCGGTGCCGTCGGAGACGTCAAACTGCGCTTCGTGTCCAAGTATGCCCGTTTTGAAAACTGGGAGGAGGGATACGACATGGTGCGTCAGGCTCTCTCCGAGGCTTCCGGAGGAAAGAAAACCTTCGAGTCGCGCATGAACTCCGAGGAGAGCTCCAAGCCCTCGGCGTTCGGAGCCGATTCAGCCTCCGGCTTCGGAGCTACCGGGTCCGGATCCACGATGAGCGGGCTCGGAGAGTCACCTTTCAGCGGACCGGCCGGGGAAAGCCCCTATCCCTTCTGACGACCTGAGACACCCCATTGATGGAATCTATATGCATAAAGGGGTCGAGTGATTAAACATTCGGCCCCCGCGAAGCGTTAAAAAACTGAAAACAATTTGAAATAGATAACCATCAAATACCACAAGATTATGAATACTAAAGAAAGACACGTCCGCGAGAATGAAAGAAAACATGATGCTCCCAATGCGGACCTCATCGGAGAGAGTCTCCCTGCAGAGGGGAAGAATGAGAAGCGTCGCTCGACGTTCAACATCAACCGTCTCTGGCTCTGGCTGGGTGTCATCGTACTGATCTTCATCCTTATCTACTGGCTCTTCGCCATCGGCACCATGGGAGACCTCATGGACTGGTTCAACGGCTAAGGCGAACCCTCAATGCTTAGTTCAATAC
>CAMWHX010000052.1 GCA_947174155.1 uncultured Porphyromonadaceae bacterium | reverse complement strand
TGTCACCTTTTGAAGAGTGAACATCTAACATCTTTACTAACCTATTAAAATCTTCTGTCTGATACCCTATCCCCCTCACAGGGAAAATTTCTTTGGGTCTGTCAGCCCCACATGGGGTTAGAACCTATTTAGTTTCTTGCCTGATATTCGAGTCTGAGGAGACAATCCGTTTCCGGATCGGGGGACCGCCGGATACGCTCTATCCGCGCTGTCCTTGTCTCACGATGCAAAATTACTACATTGTGGCGACACCTCCAAGCAGTAGACACATAAAAGATTCCGAATATAAGTCATTATAATAGACATCTGATTGATAATCAATATTATAACTTTACCCGAATATAAGGTATCATACAAGGTTTTACCAAAGGATAAGATCTATATTATATCCTCGATACCACCCAAGTCCATCACGTCGCGATCGAATGTATCGCGAATTATTGCCCGATTTCGCATCCGGTTGCGATACGCGTAGACGGTGCTGACCGAGTAGCGCAGGATGCGGGCGATACGTGTGCTCTCCTCAACTCCGAGTCTCACCATGGCGTAGATGCGCAGCTCGGATGTCAGCACACCCTTCTCCTTCAGCTCCACCCTCTCCTCGGGAACGAGCAGGGAATTGATATCCTCCACGAAGTCGGGATAAAGATCAAGTATGGCGCCGTCTATGACCTTATAAAACTCCTCATCCTGTCCACCCTCGTCGAGGCGTCCCGACTTGACCATCTTCAGCAAATCGTCAGCCTGCCCGGAGGAGAGCTTGCGCGTCACCAGTTTCGAGAGGGAGTCGAGGCGCTCTGCATAGGAGGAGCAGAGACCGACGAAGTTACCGATATATGATTTCTGTAACTGTGCTGTGCGTTGAAGCTTGACACTATTCAGGCGTCCACGCTTGATCTGACGCCACAGCACCCAGGCGAGCACCATAGTCAGCACGAGGAGCAGGCTCATCAGTATGACGAAGAGCAGCAATTCATCTCGTGAGGAGGTCAGATGCCGTCGGTAGGCCTCATCGATAAGAGGCATCGCGCGCGACATCTCCAGGGTGCGCAGTCGCGTCTTCGACTGTTCGGCATCACGGAAGGCGAAGTTGATATAGCGATAGGCATCATCCAAGTCGTCAAGCTCGTAGAGCAAGGAGGCGAGTTCCGGGAGTGCCCAACCCTCCCTGACGGCCCCCCGCACGTCGGAGATGGCCGCGAGGGTGAGGTAGTAGGCATAGTTGCTGTCATCACCCTGGCTGCTGTATATATTGGCTACACGATATGCTATCATACCATACAGATTATCGTCCTCCTTGACTTTCCCGAGCACTTTGAGCAGCAACTCACGCGCCTCCAGATACTGTCCGGCCTCAGCCATCTTCTCTCCACGCAGGAACTGTGCATATGGAGTCCCGTCGTGAAGCATCAGCATCAGGGAGTCGTCATAGGCCCGGTAGAGGGAGTCCATATCTTCGTAATAGGGGGAGACGTTGCGCGCGAAGGAGCGTGCCGTCATGGCGAAGTGACGCCCCGTGCGCCAATAGTCATATTTCAGGTCTTCCGAAAAAGCCGTCGGGTCTATAGCCTTGAAGTCGGGAGCAGCCCACATCATCAGGCCCAGGGAGGTCAAGGCCCGGATACGCTGCATCCTGCTCTTCATCTCCAGGGAGGAGTCGTCCGAACGCCATGCTATGTGCATAGACATCCGGGAATACTGCAGCGCAGAGTCGGCGTTGAAGGTCATCCAGTCATCTCCGAGCTGATAGGCATATTCCCACTTCTGCCGGAGATCGTTGCTCTCCCGCATAAGGTCACGCAAGGAATCAAGACGTTGATGTCGCCGCTGAGCATAATCCTCGGCGTGCGCGATAGCCTTGTCGAGACGTGACAATTCTTGACGCGGCAGCCGCACATCGCGTGCCTTCCCGGCATAAGCCCTACCACCTGAGAATATCCCCAACATAAGGATGGTCAGGACGCGTATCAGTGTATCGGTTCTGAGAATCTTCATGACATAAAAGTTCTGAGAATTTTCATGATATATAGTTAAGCCTCCACAAAATTAATGAAACTGCGCCATATAAAGAAATTTTAAGACTATTCTCTCCCGATATACCGAAACATTTAGCTACTTTTGCATCTTATTTGGCCCCACCCCCTGTGGCCGGGGCTTTTAACACACTCGCGTGTATGTACACTCTTACCGGCGTCGATCATGACGCATTTACCATAGTCACCCTCTCCAACGGGTTGCGTGCCGTATGCCATCGCACCCGGGGCGCGGTCTCATATATCGGTGTGGCCATAGGAGCCGGAAGCCGCGACGAGGATCCGGAGCACTACGGACTGGCCCACTTCGTGGAGCATACCATCTTCAAGGGTACGCGCCACCGCCGCTCTTGGCACATATCCAACCGCATGGAGAGTATCGGCGGTGAACTCAACGCCTACACCTCAAAGGAGGAAACCCTCGTCTATACCAACGCCCCGGCCGGATATGCCGAGCGGGCCATCGAGCTCCTCAGCGACCTGGTGGCCAACTCCATCTTCCCGCACGATGAGCTGGAGCGTGAACGCGAAGTGGTCATCGAGGAGATAAACTCCTACCTCGACTCTCCCGGTGATGCCGTGTATGATGAGTTTGAGGAGCTGATCTTCGCCGGATCCGGGTTAGCCCACAATATCTTGGGATCTCCCGACTCAGTACGACGACTCGACACCGCGGATTGCCGGAGTTTCATCGACCGATGGTACACCCCGGCCAATATGGTCATTTACGTCTCTGACCCTCATGACCCTGAGCGCATAGCCCGTCTCCTCGACCGACATTTCGGCGCTCTCCATTTCCCGGCGACTCCTCACGATCGGGTGACCCCGCCGACGGTCACCCCCTTCGACGTGGTGCGCGACCGGCAGGGGCATCAGGCACACACGGTGACGGGGTGTCCCCTCTTCGGACGCCGTGATCCCCGTCGCTTCGCTCTCCTCCTGCTCAATAACTATCTCGGGGGGCCCTGCATGAACTCCCGTCTCAATCAGGAGCTGCGCGAACAGCGCGGACTCGTCTATACCGTCGACAGCAACGTCTCTCTGCTGAGCGACACGGGGTTACTGACCATCTACTTCGGATGTGACACCACCAACGTCGACAAGTGCCTGCGGCTGATAGACCGTGAGATCGACCAACTCGCACAGTCCCCGCTCTCGGAGCGTCGTTTCGCACAGATCAAGGAGCAATATTGCGGTCAACTCATAGTCGGCTCCGATCATCGGGAATCCTCGGCTATGTCGATGGCCAAGAGCCTGATGTATTTCGACGCCATCCACACCGTATCCACTACTGCCGAGCGAGTGCGCGAAGTCACTCCCGAGCAGATGCGCGAGGTCGCGGAGCTGCTCGGATCGGGACTCCGCTCGCGTCTGACTCTACGCTGACCCCCACTTTATCAACTGACTTTCAAATATCGTTTAATTTTTGAAAGCTACTTACACATGAAGATAGCAGATATTGACCTCGGCGAGCGCCCCGTCCTGCTCGCCCCGATGGAAGACGTGACGGACCCTTCGTTTCGCATGATGTGTCGCGAGCAGGGGGCCGCGATGGTCTACACGGAGTTCGTATCCGCCGAGGCACTGGTGCGCAACATCAACTCCACGACCCGTAAACTCTCCATCAACGACGCGGAGCGCCCCGTAGCCATACAGATCTACGGACGCGAACCCGACGATATGGTCGAGGCCGCCCGTATGGTCGAGGAGGTGCATCCCGACATTCTCGATATCAATTTCGGTTGCCCGGTCAAGAAGGTTGCCTCCAAGGGAGCGGGAGCCGGTATGCTTCGCGATATCCCAAAGATGCTCGCCATCACCGAAGCGGTTGTCAAGGCTGTCAATATCCCGGTCACGGTCAAGACCCGTCTCGGCTGGGATTGCGAAAACAAGATCATTACCGACCTGGCTCCGCGTCTGCAAGACTGCGGCATCAGGGCGCTGACCGTGCATGGACGCACACGCTCTCAGATGTATACCGGTCAAGCTGACTGGACACTTATCGGCAAGCTCAAAGAGGATCCTCGCATACACATCCCCATCATCGGCAATGGTGACATCACCACCCCTGAGGAGGCCCGCGAGGCCTTTGACCGCTACGGTGTGGACGGCGTTATGATCGGGCGTGCCTCCTTTGGTGCCCCCTGGATTTTCCGCGATGTCACCCGCTGTCTGCGCGGCGAGGACCCGGCCCCACTCTCCGTCCCGGAGAAGCTGGATTTGCTTCGTCGGCAAGTGCGCGAGTCGATCGAACGTATCGATGAGTACCGCGGCATCCTCCACATCCGCCGCCATCTTGCCGCCACACCCCTGTTCAAGGGACTCCCCGACTTCCGTCAGACCCGAATCCGCCTCCTGCGGGCCGAGTCGCAGCAGGAGATACTCGACATCTTCCGCGAAATCGAAGATCGCTACTTCCCCGCCTGAGACCCGCGCCAATCCCTATCACTAAGACAATCCATCTACTAAACTTAAAATATATCTTCCTTCAATATGAGACACCTCATCACTCTGCTATCCATCCTGATCCTGGCGGCACTCGGTATGCAAGGTGTGCGCCATGATCATATCCACACTATCGAGGTCGGACAGTTTAACCGTATCAAGGTGACGGATGACGTTAATGTTGTCTATCGTTGTCTGAGCGACTCCACAGGAATGGCCACCTTTCAGGCTGCTCCCGATATGGCTAATGCCTTCCTCTTCTCTGTCAACGGCGACCAACTCCTTATTCAGGTCAATACCGACGTCGTCACCGTCGCCGACAAACCCACCGTGCATGTCTATTCCGACTATCTGACCTCTGTCGAAAACGGCGGAAACCTGACTCTGACCATCCACAATCCCCGTTCATGCCCGGAGTTTAAGGCTGTCCAGATGGGCAACGGCACCATCATAGTGGAAGATATCGAAGCCACTGAGGTCAAGGGACGCCTGGCGACCGGGATGGGAAAGGTGATACTGAGCGGAAAATGTCGCAAGGCTGACCTCTCGATCCTCGGCACCGGCGTCGTGCAGGCTGACCGACTGGAAGCCAACGAAGTGCAGTGTAATATATTGGGCGGAGGCACTATCGGCTGCTGGGCCCTTGATTTCATGAAAGTCCGCGGTATCGGCTCCACCAAGATATACTATAAGGGAGATCCCAAGATCAAGAAGTCCGGAGGGGGAAAACTCTTCCCCCTCGACCCTGAGAAATAACCGATCTCTCCATGTCTACCATCAAGGCAGCGACCGTCAGCACCATCAAGTGGAATACCATCAACAGCGTGCTCACCCAGGTCCTCTATGCCGTAGTCGGTGTAGTGCTGGCCAATATCCTCACGCGTGAGGATTACGGTCTGGTGGGCGTACTGCTGATCTTCCAGGCCTTCGCCATGGTGCTGGTCGACAGCGGACTCGGGGCGGCCCTGCTTCAACGCAAGGACCCGACCGACCGGGACTACTCCACGGTATTCTGGTTCAACCTGATAGTCAGCGTGACCCTCTATATCCTCCTCTCCCTCTCCCTGCCACTGATAGCACGTATCTTCCACAACGACCTGCGCCTTATCCCCTTGGGGCGCGTGATGCTCCTTGTGCTCATCGTCAACGCGTTAGGAATCATCCAGACCAACCGCCTGATGAAGCGCATGGATGTGAAACATGTGACCATATCCTCCACTGTCGGCCTGATCGTCGGAGGGATCATAGGCATCTGGTCTGCGGTAAGCGGCCACGGAGCCTGGGCCCTCGTCTGGCAGACGCTGACCCTCTCTGCCGTCAAGACGGGATGGCTTTGGATAAGCGAGGGATGGCGCCCCGACCCGGTGTTCAGCATGACCTCACTTCGCCGAATAATCCGTCTCGGCGCGAGCGTATGCTCTACATCACTACTCAACACCCTCTTCCTGCAAGCCTACTCCTTTGTCACCGGGGCCTGCTACTCAATGGCGGCCCTCGGTGTCTATACCCAGGCCGACAAATGGAGCAAGATGGGGAGCGCCTCCATAACTCAGATCCTCACATCCAGCTTCGTCCCCCTGTTAGCCCGCGCACAGGACTCACCCGACGATTTTCACCGCTACGTGCAACGCATCAACCGCTTCACCGCCCTCATCCTCCTCCCGGCCATGGGAGGAATGGCCGTGCTGTCAGCCCCGATTTTTCACACCCTCTTCGGCCATAAATGGGACCCGGCCATCCCCCTCTTCGCCATCCTGTCGCTACGCGGCATCGGCGTCGTGCTGATCTCCCTCTGTACCAACTATCTACTCTCCCTCGGCTACGGCAAGCGTCTCATCCGCATAGAGATAATCAAGGATAGCGCCATTGCCATAGCTATCGCCTGCACAGTCTGGTCCGGAAGTCTGACGATGCTCGTCTGGGGACAGCTTGGTGCCACACTGCTGACCATGTGCATAGTAATCCCCTCGACCGGACGTGCCATCGGATATCGAGTGCGCGATGCGATCATCGACATCACCCCCGCCCTGATATGCACCATAGCGGCCTGCGCCGCCACCCAAGGACTCCTGACACTCCTCCCCCGAGTGCTCACCCTACCCATCTCCCCCAACCTCACCGGCCTCATCCTCCTCCTGACCGGTGCTGTCACCGGTCTTCTAATCTATCTCGCCGCCCTCCGCCTCTACGGCCTCAAAACCCGCAACCTCATCTAACCCAACGTATAGGGGAATGAAGTCGTAGCGGTCCGGATATCCGCCAGTCTGGAAGAGGAGCGCCCCCGCCCCTCCTCAGTGCGGGAACCGCACAGCGGCGTGTGCGCATGAGCGATGCGCCAGAGAGCAGATTGCCATATTGACCCCGAAATGTGCGGTGCCCGCACCAGTGAGGCGCGAGGGCGCGCCTCTTCCAGACTGGCGGCACACCTGTCGCTTCCGCTCAAAAACTCCACAACTCCACCCCTCCCCGCACAGAAAAGCTCTACTCCTCCCCACTCTAAAACCCTCCTCGCCTCCACAA
>CAMWHX010000051.1 GCA_947174155.1 uncultured Porphyromonadaceae bacterium | reverse complement strand
GGGTAGTGGCGGGAGCGTCGGGGCGAGCAATGATGGCGAGCAGCATGCCGTCATAAGCCACTGCGACATATGTTGAAGATCCCCGCTTGAGCTGCATCAGAAATTGTGTCTCCGGATCGGGGACGCCGTAGGGGCGCACAGAAACGTCGGTGATGGTCCAGGATTCGCTATCCTCCTTAACCACCTGATCGGTACCCATATACTTTCCCGCATACTGATAGAATGGACCACGACGGTGAGCTTCATGGCGGGCCGTGATGGTAATCTCCAAAGCGGTAGCGGGGAGAGAATAGACGAGTCCATACTCATTATGCTTGTCGGCTGTCAGCACCTTGGTCTGCTGAGCCTCCATGCGAGAGGGGAGGAGAGCGGTCAATGCAATAAGAGCGCCCGGAAGTATGTGGTGTGAAAATCGGTTGTTCATTTTCGTCGAGAAATCAGTGGTTTAATTATGCCGTGGCCTCAGACCTCACGCGTGATGACGGCGCGTATGGCGCGCCCCATGCGATCGGCGATATCACCTGCCGTCATGCCGTATTCTCCGAGTTCGTCGGCAGCCATATCACCTGCCAGGCCATGCAGATAGACACCGATGGTAGCGGCGTGTTCGGGTGAGAACCCTTGGGCCAGGAGAGCGGCTATTACGCCAGTAAGCACGTCGCCGGCACCGGCAGTTGCCATGCCGGGATTACCGGTGGAGTTGAAGTAGACCTTTCCGGTCGGGCGCACGGTGGCTGTATAGTGCCCTTTGAGCACGATGATGATATTGTAATACTTGGCCATGGCGACTGCCTTACGCAGACGCTCCTCGGAGGATTTATGGTCGCCGAAGAGGCGGTCGAATTCACCGATATGGGGTGTGATGATGCTCTGTGGCGGGAGCAGGGAGAGGAGTGTGGGGCGCTTGGCGATGCAGTTGAGGGCATCGGCATCAAGCAGGAAGGGTGAACGCGATGATTTAAGCATCGCTTCCAGGGCGTTGATGGTCTTGTCATGGGTTCCGATACCGGGTCCGGCGGCCACACATTGGTGATTATGGTGCACGCTCATGTCGGTGATAAACCTCTCGTCGCGGTCCGGCTCAAACATTGCCTCCGGGACGGCAGTCTGCACTATGGTGAGTCCGGCCGTAGCAGAGTGGACCGTGACCAGGCCCGCTCCCGTCTTCAAGGCTGCCCGTGCCGCCAGCACGGCAGCCCCCATCATTCCGAGGCTTCCGGCAAACAGCAGTACCGATCCGTAGTCCCGTTTTCCGGTGAAGGGGAGACGAGGGCGCAGCAGTGGGCGCACGCTTCGCGACTCCACGAGCATATAGTCTGTCGTCAACTCCTTCATCTTGTTTGGGTCCAGGTCGATGTCGAGTAGTTCCCACTGTCCGAGGACATCGGCATTCTCCTCAAAGAAGAAGGAGAGACGGGGCATCTGGAAGGTGAGAGTCAGGTTGGCGTGGACCATGTCGCGGGGGGAAGCATTCTCGTTCCACTCCCCGAAGAGTCCGGAGGGTATGTCGATACTTATGACGAAGGCTCCCGAGTCGTTGATGTATCTCGCCAGAGATACGTATCCCCCCTGCATCGGAGTGTTGAGCCCGGCACCGAAGAGGCCGTCTACGACCACATCATCCTTGCCTAAGTATGGGGGAGAAAACTCCTTGGTGATCTCATTGAAATCCACCCCCTCGATCATGATGAGTTTCTTGCGCTCCTCGTCACAGTCATGGCTCAGGTGTCCCTGGGTATTGAAGAGAAACACCTCCACCTTGCGGTATCCCTGCTCCAGCAGCATACGGGCCACGGCCAGGGCGTCACCACCATTATTGCCATGCCCGGCGATGACTACGATACGCTTCGAGGGGACGAAACGTGAGATTATTTCGTATGTCACGGCGTTGGCTGCCCGCTCCATCAGTTCCAGAGAGTCGATATTCTGGGCCTCACAGGTAGCCACGTCTATTTCATGTATCTGATGCGAATTGAAGATCTTCATATTACAGTGCGAAGTTACCTAAAATTCATCGTTTGTGCAAACCTGAGAGGGAATTTCGATACGTCCGTCGGCCATACGCACTATATTATCAGCTGTGGCAGCCATAGCCGGGTCATGGGTCACGATGACGAAGGTCTGACCCCGCTCGGCACGCAGTGTGGCTATAAGGCGCATGATTTCGTCGCGGTTGGCCGAATCCAGGGCACCTGTCGGTTCGTCGGCCAGGATGACACGCGGAGAGTTGATCAGTGCTCTCGCTATGGCCACGCGCTGACGTTCGCCGCCGGAGAGGGCTGCCGGCTTGTGGCGCAGACGTGCGGATAGGCCCAACTCATCCAGAAGAGCGGCGGCCTCCTTCATCGACATGGATTTCGACCGGCCCTCTATCATGGCCGGGAGAGCCACATTCTCCTGCGCCGTGAACTCCGGCAACAGCTGATGAGACTGAAAGACGAATCCTATGTGCCGGTTACGAAATTCCGACAGTCGCCGGTCATTGAGTGAAGTCACCTCAACGCCGTCATACGTCACACGTCCCGAGTCGGGGAGGGCCAGCGTGCCCGCTATCTGGAGGAGAGTGGTCTTGCCGGCACCCGAGGGGCCGACAATAGCCGTGACAGCACTGTCGGGAATGGTGAGAGATACGTCATCGAGTACCTTCAACGACCCGAAAGACTTGGAGATATTGTGCAGTTGAAGCATTGAGGTATTTGTGGAGTGGTGAGGTAAATAGCTCTCAGAGGAAAGCCTGTTAAAGATATGTCGATTCAGGGATGCACCTTCGCCAGATGATTGATGACGTGCGAGGCCAGGTAGATGCCGAAGAGGGAGGGAATGGTGGCCAGCGTGCCGAAGGAGGAGCGCTTGTTGGGGAGATCGAGTGCGACCACGGCGGAGGCCTTCGGAGCCTCGTCGCTGCATACGACCCTGACCGGTAAGCGGCGTCCCACCTTTTTGAGGCGTTGACGCACGGCCCGTGCCAAACCATCCTCACGTGTATCCCACAGGTCTCCGTAGCGCACCTTCGATGGATCTGTTCTCCCGCCGGCTCCCATCGAGGAGATGACCGGTATCCGGCGATTGAGGCATTCCAGTATGAGGGCACACTTCGGTGCTACGGTGTCGATGGCGTCGATCACAAAGTCATATCCTCCGTCGGCAGTCAGGAGCGAACTGACATTATCAGGGGTGATGTAAGTCTGCAAAGCCGTGACATTGCACCTCGGGTTAATATCACGGATTCTCTCGGTGAAGAGCGTGGTTTTGGGCTTCCCTACGGTGGAGCGTAAAGCGATGATCTGCCGGTTGATATTGGAGGGGGCGACTCCGTCAGAATCAATGATGGTGATATGTCCGACTCCGGAGCGGGCCAGCATCTCTATGGCATATCCACCTACTCCTCCGGCTCCCGCCACGAGCACACGCGACGCAACGAGACGACCTGCCCCCTCTCGCCCGATAAGCGTGACGGTGCGATCATCCCAGTGCTCCTGCGCGGTGGAGTCGGTCAACGCTGAATCCATGAACCGCGGAAACCGGTCTCGGCGATGGCAGCCTCTACCTGAGCGGCATGCTCGGCGTCTTCCGGGAGGCCGTGACATTCTAAGACCTTGTCGGCGGTCTCCAGATTGAGGCTCCACTGAGCATCGGGGAATGTGGAACGCATCTTGTCGAGTATGGTCTGCGAGCAGTGCCCGCACTTGGCGTTAGTCTTAAACTGCATTATATTTTCGGTTTTTAAATGATCTTTCTATTTATAACGTCGGGAGATGGCGTTTTTATTGCATCCTTATGCGCCACGGAGCGGGCCAGTGGTTGTTGGCGCGATTACCTATATTCTTCATCCAGCCGAGAGCCACATCGTTGTGGGTGATGAGTACCATCCCGCGAGGAGTATCGGTCGGAAGCGTAAGCGCATCATGGCGCAGATACCTCAGGGCATCCTCACGTGAGAGGTCTACGACGGGAAACGCCTCTCGGTCCAGCAGTGTGGAGAGTGCCAGCTCCGGGGAGGGGATCAGGTCGTGCCCCTTGATGCGTGCTATCTCGACACCGCTCCTCACCGGGCGTAACCCTTTCGGGAGGCGCTCGGCTATATCCTTAACACCCTTTGGCATCACTCTCACACTCTCCCCCTCCGAGAGCCAAACCATCCCGTCGTTGCGTGTGATCCACTCGCGACACGACTCCAAATCGGGACCGGCGTTTCTCCCCTTCGCAGAGGGGGGTACATTTTTCCCCCTCTTGTCCTTGCCTTTTCGGTCTCTCTCGCGAGTCATCAGTGCAGTCGCAAGGGTCCGGGATGAGGTGGTGACAGTGTTGTCATCATCGGCAGGCTTACGCAATATGGTGACAAAGAGACCCTCCCCGCGGGTGATGTGAGGCATAAATCGCAGTGCCGGAATCTCGGGGTCAAACCCCGCGGCAGGTCCTTGATCCGAATCGCTAAGGAGCATCTCGGGTGAGGGTAGGGCAGGTAGCAGCCCATACTCATCGACCAGCCGGCGAACCATACGTTCGTTCTCGATAAGGTTGAAAGTGCAGGTGCTGTATATCAGCCACCCTCCCGGACGCAGTGCCCGCACCGCTCCGTCAAGAATGTCGCGCTGTGTGCGTGCGCACGACTCCACCAATCCCTCTGACCACTGGCTACGCGCCACCTCCTCCTTGCGCATCATCCCCTCTCCGCTACAAGGGGCATCTACCGCTACCACGTCGAAACACTCCTCCGCCTCACCCCATTTGGCTCCGTCGCCACAAGTAATCAGTACATTCGGAGAGCCAAACTTTATTATATTCTCCTCCAAGGCTTTGACGCGTTGAGGTGAGAACTCGTTGGCGACCATAACGCTGTCGGCCGGGAGTCCGGAGAGCATGGCGGTAGTCTTTCCGCCGGGAGCCGCACATACATCCAGCACCCTCAGCGGGCGCTCCCCCTCGGCCCGGACGATATGCTCCATCAGTGTCGCGTGGATCATCGACGAGGCATCCTGAACGTAGAAGGCGCCGCCGTGCATCTCCGGCATGAGAGTGAATACCGGGCGCTCGCGCAGGTAGCGTCCGTCACGGCACCAGGCGACCACACCGTCATATAGAGGATTGAGAGGATCATCGGCCATCGGTTTGGCCGGATTGAGACGTATGGATACGGCTCCCGGAGTGTCGAGAGAGGCAGTAAGAGCTTCCTTGTCGATACCCGGAAGCTTATCCAGAGAGGCTATGAAACCCTCGGGAAGCGGGGTTAGATTAGAGGGTGATGTAGGATTCATGCGGCAAAATTAGCAAAAATAATTATTTTTGTGTATTTTTGTAGTGATGAATATTGAATCAGCACTCTATCTTCTACCCGTAGGCATCAGCGACGCTCCGCTCACTGATGTGATTCCGGCTTATAATATACAAATAATTAAGCAGTTGCGTTTCTTTGTCGTGGAAAACGTACGCACTGCCCGTCGATTCCTGCGTCGGTGTGACCCGACGTTTCCCATAGATGACTGTGACTTCCGCGAACTCAACACCCACACCTCACCCCTGGAGATATCCTCAATGCTCGATCCCTTGCGTAGCGGACAACCTGTCGGTGTCATGAGTGAAGCCGGGTGTCCGGCTGTGGCTGATCCCGGCTCATCGGTCGTGTCCATAGCGCAGCGTGAGGGTCTTAGGGTGATACCTCTGGTGGGGCCATCCAGCATATTGATGTCGTTGATGGGATCCGGCTTCAACGGTCAGGGATTCATCTTTCACGGTTATCTACCCGTAGAGCCGGCGCGAAAGAGCGAGGCATTGCGTAATCTGGAATCGGAATCCGGTCGACGCAACCTGACGCAGATATTCATCGAGACACCCTATCGCAACAATAAGATGGTCGATCTCATGGCGCGAACCCTGCGTCCCGACACCCTGATGTGTGTGGCCTGCGACGTCACCGACCCGGAGCGTGAGAGTATCCTTACCCTCCCGGTGTCGGAGTGGCGCAAACGCAAGTATGACTATGACAAGCGCCCGGCCATATTCCTAATTTACCGCCCGGGACGATGAAGCGCAAGATAGTTTTCGACAATCACCCGATGCTCCCCTTCGAAGAGTGGAGCGCTGACGCGCAGTTTGCCGACCGGGAGACGGAGAAACAGGTGAAACCGAAGGAGGGTGCAAAGAGTAAGTCGACAGCTGGGAATGCTGCCGACAAGTTGCTGTATTATCTATCGTTCGGATCCGGATCGAGTGGCAACTGCTCATACCTGGGCACGAGCCACGGGGGAGTTCTGATTGACGCCGGTGTCAGGGGAGATGTAGTGGAAGCCGGACTGGCCTCTGCGGGCATCAACATGAAGCATGTTAAGGCAATCCTCCTCACACATGATCATGGGGATCACGTGCGCTACGCATACAGCCTGCTTCGCACACACCGTCATCTGAAACTTCTCTGCACCAACCGCGTGCTCAACGGCCTGCTCAGACGTCACTCTATATCGAAGCGTATCACAGAGTATCACGTACCTATCTTCAAGGAGATTCCATTCAAAGTCTTTGACTTCAAAATCACAGCCTTTGAGGTGCCTCATGACGGCACTGACAACATGGGATTCTCCGTAGAGTTTGACTCCCGACACTTTGTCATCGCCACAGACCTCGGCAAGGTCAGCGACCGCGCCCGCCACTATATCAGCGAGGCCAATTACCTCGTGATGGAGTCCAACTACGACGCAGTCATGCTACGAGACGGGCGCTATCCCGAGTATCTGAAAGCGCGTATCGTCACCGAGAACGGCCACATGGACAATCGCGACACCGCCAAGTTTCTCGCCGAAGTCTGGCGCCCCTCGCTCAGCCACATCTTCCTGTGTCACCTTTCCAAAGACAACAACACCCCCTCGAAGGCCATTAAGGAGACCCGCGATGCCCTCGAGGCGCGAGGCCTGCGCGTCGGCCGCTGCGAGGAGACCCTTGAAGACCGCCGCTGTGACGTCCAGCTGATGGCCCTCCCCCGTTTCTGTCTCGTTTACACATCTCCGAGCCCC
>CAMWHX010000050.1 GCA_947174155.1 uncultured Porphyromonadaceae bacterium | reverse complement strand
CCCAAACGGCGCGGTCCGGGGTGCAATAGCCCTTTGCCAACTTTTGTCTAATTTAAAAATTAATAATTCAAAATAACCGAGACACGCGGCTGCCCGGGGCCACCCGCTTCTCTCGTTTCGTCGCAACATTCGATGCTTATCCGTCTAGAATTATTAATTATGAATTATGAATTGATCAGCCGGTAAGGATCTCCTTCTCCTTCTCGGCAAATACCTCGTCGATGCGTTTCATGTATTTGTCGTGGACCTTCTGCACTTTGGCCTCGGCATCCTTCTCTATATCTTCGCTCAGACCATTCTTGATCTCCTTTTTCAGACCGTCAATGGCCTCGCGGCGGGCATTGCGCACAGAGACTTTGGCATTCTCGGCCTCACCCTTACACTGCTTGACGAGCTGCTTACGGCGATCCTCGGTCAGAGGGGGGATTGCGAGACGGATGACTTCACCGTTGTTCTCGGGTGTGATGCCGAGGTCGGAGTTGATGATAGCCTTCTCGATCTCCTTGAACATCGACTTCTCCCAGGGTGTAATGGCGATGGTGCGGGCATCGGGCACGCTGATGTTAGCCACGTTGGAGATGGGTGCCTGCGAACCGTAGTAGTCTACGCGGATACCGTCCAGAAGACGGGCCGACGCCTTGCCTGCACGGATGCGCGACAGTGTCTCGTCAAGATACTCCACGGCGAGCTGCATGGAGTCTTCGGCGTTTTGAAGATATTCCTTTACTTCCATAGTTATAGTGTATTTTGTAATAGTTCAAAATAGATATTCACTTCATCATCATCCATAATCCTCATAAGGGCTTGGAATATCACCTTCTTCAACCAAATTATGAATTATGAATTATGAATTAATTATGCACCAGAGTGCCGATATTCTCACCGGCTACCATACGGGCCAGATTACCCTCTGTGTCCATATCGAAGACATAGATAGGCATATCATTCTCCTTGCAGAGAGCCGTGGCTGTGAGATCCATCACTTTGAGACCGCGACGCATTACCTCGTCATAAGTGATATCATCAAACTTGACAGCGTCCGGATCCTTCTCCGGATCGGCAGTGTAGACGCCATCCACACGAGTACCTTTGAGCATGACATCAGCCTCGATCTCTATGGCACGCAGTGCTGAGCCGGTGTCGGTAGTGAAGAAGGGATTGCCTGTGCCGCAAGAGATGATGGCTACCTCCCCGCGCTCCATAGCCTCGATAGCCTTCCACTTGGAGTAGGGTTCACCGATAGGAAACATATTTACCGCTGTCAGCACCTTTGCCGGCTGCCCGATTGCGCCCAAGGCTGAGGAGAGAGCCAGGGAGTTGATGACCGTGGCGAGCATCCCCATCTGATCCCCCTTGACGCGATCGAAGCCGCGAGAGGCACCCGAGAGGCCTCGGAAGATGTTGCCGCCACCGATTACGATCCCGACCTGCACACCGGCCTGCACGAGATCCTTGATCTGGCGGGCGTAGGCATTGAGACGGTCAGTATCGATGCCGTGGCCTTGTCCGGCAGCCAAAGACTCGCCGGAGAGTTTGAGAAGTATTCTCTTGTATTTCATTTGATCTATATATTGTCTTATGGGTATCTCTTGATGTTGTCTCACATAGTGCCACACTCTGCACCTCCGTGGAGATGCAGGGGTTGACACCACAAAGTTAGTCAAACGCCGTCGGTTTAGCAAATTCCAAGGCTTCAAGTAGAGACAAAAAGGGTAAAAAATTAAAAAAACGTGGGTGGAGGTGCATTTTTTTACCTGAAAATTTGCAAATCCGCCTCCACGTGATTAACTTTGCAGTCGCAAAAGAGGCCGTTAGACTCCTAATCGGTAATTTTGCGTATCTTAACATTGATGGTGAGGTGGGTGAGTGGCTGAAACCAACAGTTTGCTAAACTGTCGTAGGAGCAATCCTACCACGAGTTCGAATCTCGTCCTCACCGCACACTAAAAAAGCTCCGAATCTCTTCGGAGCTTTTTTTAATTCATAATTCATAATTCACAATTAGTTGGTCCTGTGGAAATTATGAATTATGAATTATGAATTATGAATTATGAATTATGAATTGAATCAGTTTACCTGCACTTTGATGCCGTCGCGGCGGAAGCGCTCGGCTATGCGTTCGAGTTCATCGCGCTCGACCTTGACAAGGTTCTCCTCCGGTGTGGAGCGATCGAGACTGTACAGCATCACTTCGCGGGGGCGAATACGCCGATAGGCCTCTGCCAGAGCATCGAGCTCGGCCTCGGTAGTGTTGTCTACCGGTTGGCCATCATGAGAGCCACGCAGCATCATGGTCTGCACCACACACCGGTCGGCAAACTGCTCCAAACCCTTGACGACACGCTCGACGGTGAAGTCGGGCGAGGCGGGACGGTCAATGAGGCGCATGGTCTCCTCGACGGCTGAGTCGAGTTTGAGGATATTGTTGTCTACACGTTTCAGAGCCTCCGCAACCTTCGGATCGAAGATACGCGTAGAGTTGGAGAGCACCGACACCTTGGCCTCGGGATAGTATTTGTCGCGAAGCTCCATCACGTCGTGAGCGATATCGGCGAAGTCAGGATGCAAGGTAGGTTCGCCGTTTCCGGAGAAGGTGATTACATCCAGAGGGTCTCCGGCCTCCTTCATGGCTTTGAGTTTGGTTTCGAGATCCCGACGGGTGCGCTCGCGGGGAGGGAGACCCGTGGTGCCCGCTCCCTGGGCATTGTAACCCGCCTCGCAGTAGAGGCAGTCAAACGAGCAGATCTTGCCGTCGTCGGGGAGAAGGTTGACACCGAGCGACACACCGAGACGGCGACTGCGGATGGGACCGAATATGGTAGAGTGAAAGAGTACGGTCTGATCTTTGGGCATGACAGTATTAACAGGTTAAAGTTCTTAACCCCCGCTCCTCAGGAGTGGGGGTCTTACTTCTTTCTAACGCTTCACGCCCCCTTATTGATATAGAAGATTTGGCCGTTAAGCGGATTTTGACTACTTTTGCATTGTCTCTCCATATATGTATATATGTACTAACCCGTAAAACTACATAAGCAATCATGAAACACATCCTTTATGCCCTGTTGCTGGCCGGTGCCCCCGCAGTGGCCGCAGCTCACGGGATGCCCGCTCCCGCTATGGACGAACCGGAGATCGAGGTGCCCGATTCGACAGGATTCACCTTCACTGATGTGAAGATCGTCAAGACCACTCCCGTCAAGGACCAGAACAAGTCCGGTACGTGCTGGGCCTTCTCCGGCACGTCGATGATAGAGGATGAGGTGATGCGCAAGGGTGGCCCCGAGCTCGACATCTCCGAGATGTGGACCGTGCGCAACTGCTATATAGACAAGGCTAAGAAGTATATCCGCACCGGTGGCAAGATCAATTTCGCACAGGGTGGTTCCTTTGCCGACGTGCTCTATGCCATGGACCGCTACGGTGCAGTCCCCGAGGTAGTATATGACGGACTCAACTACGGTGAGAAGAAACATTCCCATTATGAGATGGCGGCAGCCTTGCAAGGATATCTTGACGGCATCCTCCAAAATGGCAATAAACACCTCTCCACAGCCTGGGAGAAGGGTTTCGAGTCAATACTTGACGCATATCTCGGGCCGGCTCCCAAGGAGTTTGTCATAGACGGTAAGAAATACACTCCAGAGACCTGGGCTAAGGCTATGGGTATAGTGCCGGGTGACTTCATCAGCATCACCAGCTATACCCATCATCCCTTCTACAAACCCTTCGCACTCGAAATCCCCGATAACTGGCTCTGGGCCGAGAGCATGAACGTCCCCATGGAGGAGATGAAGGAGATCGTGGACAATGCGCTCGACAACGGTTACAGTATCGGCTGGGCAGCTGACGTCTCCGAGGGTGGTTTCAAATGGCGTAAGGGTTACGCCCTCCTTCCCGAAGCCAAGGAGGAGGCCGACATGGACGGTACGGAGCTGAGCCGCTGGGTGCAGCTCTCTGACAAGGATCGCGAAGCCTCGCAGTTTGACATCAAAGGCCCCACGAAAGAGCAGACCATCACACAGGAGAGCCGCCAGAAGGGTTTTGACAACTACGAGACTACCGATGACCACGGCATGACCATCGTGGGCTACGCCACTGACCAGGAGGGTAATCGCTATTATAAGGTGAAGAACTCCTGGGACACCAACCAGCTTTACAACGGCTATATCTACGTCTCCGAGCCCTATTTTCTCGACAAGACCATCAGTATCTGCGTCAACCGCGATGCAGTGCCCAAGAAGATAGCCAAGAAGTTCAACTGATAGAAATCTGATATAAAGCAGACATAATCCGGGTGATGCCGCAGACGCGGTGTCACCCGCTTTCTTTATAAAGGAGAAAGACTATTGGCACTTGTGCGTTGTTAAGTAAGAAGGCCGAAAGCTGAATTTATGGACAACGAGAAGATTGAGATAAGGGGCGCCAGAGTGCATAACCTGAAAAATATAAATGTAGACATTCCGCTCGGCAAGATTGTCGGGATTGCGGGTGTGTCGGGTTCGGGCAAGTCATCGCTTGCCTTGGGAGTACTCTATGCGGAGGGATCACGCCGCTATCTGGAAGCCCTGTCGACCTACACGAGACGGAGAATATCCCAGAGTGCCCGGGCCGATGTGGAAGAGATACTTCATGTGCCGGCAGCCGTGGCCCTTCATCAGCGTCCCGGTGTGCCCGGTGTGAGAAGCACCTTTGGCACCGGCACTGAACTTCTCAACAGTCTGCGCCTGATGTTCTCCCGACTCGCAAGCCATAAGTGTCCCAACTGCGGACAGTATCACGTGCCATCCCTTGACGTAGCCGCCGAGAGAGAATTGGTATGTGAAAACTGCGGCACACATTTCTTCGGCCCCGGAGCCGAGGATCTGGCATTCAACAGCACCGGAGCCTGCGAGAAATGCGGAGGAACGGGTGTGGTGATGACCGTAGACCGCTCTACACTTGTGCCCGATGAATCACTGACTATCGACGAGGGGGCCGTCGCACCGTGGAACAGTCTCATGTGGTCGCTGATGACCGATGTCTGCCGGGCGATGGGTGTGAGGACCGATGTGCCATTTAATCAGCTGACCGAAAAGGAGCGAGATATAGTCTTCAACGGTCCTGCTGTAAAGAAGACTATCCTGTATAAGGCCAAGAAGAGCGGGACCGCCGGTGAACTGGATTTCACCTACTACAACGCCGTCTACACCGTGGAGAATGCCCTCGCCAAGGTGACAGACGAGAAGGGAATGAAACGCGTGGAGAAGTTTCTGAAAAGCGACGTGTGTCCCTGTTGTCACGGCACCCGCCTGTCGGAGGCCGCACGAGCCCCTCGTATCGCCGGTATAGGTCTTGACACGGCCACCTCCAAGACACTCTCCGACGCCATAGAGTGGGTCAAGGGTGTCCCGTCCACCCTCCCCGAAGAGATGAGGCAGATGGCTGTCAATATCGGAGAGTCCTTTCTCCTGACAGCGCGCCGCCTTGTAGATTTAGGTCTGGGTTACCTCAGCCTTGACCGCGCCTCCTCCACCCTCTCTACCGGAGAGCGACAGCGTATGCAGCTGGCCAGAGTGGTCAGAAACCGCACGACCGGTATCCTCTACGTGCTTGACGAACCCTCCATCGGCCTTCATCCGGCCAACATCAACGGCTTGAAGGGGGTGATGCATGACCTGATAGCCGACGGCAATTCGATCGTGCTGGTAGATCATGACACTCAGATACTGCGCGATGCCGACTGGCTTGTGGAACTCGGACCGGGAGCCGGAGCTGACGGTGGCCGTATAATAGCTGAGGGCACTATCCCGCAAATAGAGATGAATCCACATTCAAGAATCGGGGAATTCCTGTCGGGTGAGGGTGAAAGTCGAATCAGAAGCGTGGTACCGGTGAAGGAGATGTTTGAGAAGGGGAGTATCGAGATGAAAACATCGGCCATCCATACAGTCAAACCCCTTGATGTCCGCCTCCCCAAGGGACGTCTCACGGTAGTGACGGGTGTCTCCGGCTCCGGAAAGACGACTATGGTGCTCGAAAGCCTTGTCCCGGGATTGCAAGCCGCAGTGGAGGGAAAGAGTATGCCGGAACATGTAGTTTCGGTCGAGGCCCCGGGTATCCGTCATATCAAACTGATAGACTCGACCCCGATCGGAGCCAATGTCAGGTCGACAGTGGCCACCTACGCAAACGTGCACGATGAGCTGCGCAAGATTTTCGGCCGGACTCCCGATGCGAAGACGCTGGGATTGAAGGCCGGTGATTTCTCCTATAATACCGGCAGTCTGCGTTGTCCCGTATGCGACGGGACCGGGACGGTGAGTCTTGACGTGCAGTTTCTCCCTGATGTGGATATCCCCTGTCCGGAATGCAAGGGATCCCGATACAGTAAACAGGCATGGTCCGTCAAGATCCCTGCTGCATCGGGACACCCCGTGTCGCTCCCCGAACTCATGGACGACGACGTAGAGGTAGCCCGCGAGGAGTGTGCCACACACAAGAGTGTAGGCTCACGCCTGGAGACCCTCGATAATCTCGGTCTCGGCTATCTGAGGCTCGGAGAGGCTACCCCGAGCCTGTCGGGAGGAGAGGCCCAGCGCCTGAAACTGGCCACCGAGATGGGACGTGAGCAGAGCGACACACTGTTTGTCTTCGACGAACCCACCATCGGCCTTCACCCCCTCGACGTGATAAAGCTGATAGACGTGTTTCAGCGTTTGATAGACCTCGGTGCCACGGTAGTAGTCATAGAGCATGACCTCGACGTGATCCGCAACGCCGACTACATCATAGACATGGGTCCCGGAGGAGGAGAGTCCGGAGGACGAGTAGTAGCCGCCGGGACACCCCGGGAAGTAGCCAAAAATCCCAAAAGTATCACCGCCCGTTTCATTAAACATATCTCGTGAGATGAGGTCTAACGGGATCAAACCGTAAATCCGGTGCATAAAGACAAAAAAAGTGTAGGCTATGAATCCGATATGAAAACCGAAGTAAGCCTGCATAGCAGGCTTATGTAACAGGCCCGTATCGTCGATGCGCGAAGCGTAT
>CAMWHX010000049.1 GCA_947174155.1 uncultured Porphyromonadaceae bacterium | reverse complement strand
ATACTATATATCAGCTCCGGAAGCTGAAGAGGACTAAAAAAATCCGGGTCACCGCTCATGTATGGCGGTGACCCGGACTGGCGGGTTATATTTCTTAGTTTGTACTCGGAAATATAGTGTGTATCTCCCTTACTTGTGGAGCAGCGAACGACCCTTTTCGATAGCCTGCTCGTTGAGAGGGATGAGCTTGTGGTGACGCTCGGGGAGCGACTTCTTGAGACCCTTGATGACATTTTCCATCGGGAGCTTGTAGGGCATGGCCTCAAGCAGGGCACCCATCACGACCATATTGTAGGCTTTGGAGTTGCCCAGATCGAGAGTGGCGTCCATGGCGTCGATAGGATAGATCTCGATGTCGTCGCGTGTCGGGCGGTTGTGGATACCGTTGGTATCATAGATGAGGATACCACCCTTCTTGACTTTGGGAGCGAACTTGTCGAGGCTCTGCTGGTTGAGGGCCACGACGATGTCATAGCTGTCAAGCACGGGCGAGGAGATGCGCTCGTCGGAGAGGATGACAGTGACGTTGGCAGTACCGCCGCGCTGCTCGGGACCATATGAGGGCATCCAGGTGACCTCCTTGTCGTCCATCAGACCGGAGTAAGCCAAAATCTTGCCCATCGACAGGACGCCTTGTCCGCCGAATCCGGCTACGATGATTTCTTCTTTCATGGTTTTATGGTGTCTGTTTAGATGGGATTATCAATTGTTCTTGAGGTCGCCCAGAGGATACTTGGCAAACATATTCTCAGCCATCCACTCGTTGGCCTTGGCGGGAGTCATCTTCCATCCGGAGTTACAGGTAGAGACGACTTCCACTACTGAAGTACCCTTCTTGGCGATAGCGTTTTCGAAGGCCTTCTTGAGAGCGGCCTTGGTCTTGCGCACGGCGGCGGGAGTGTGTACGGACTGACGGGTCACGTAGCAGGTACCATCCAGGATGGCCATGAGGTTTGTGATCTCGAGGGGATGACCGTTGAGGTCGACGCGGCGGCCATAGGGAGTGGTGGCGGTCTTCTGGCCTACGAGAGTAGTGGGAGCCATCTGTCCGCCGGTCATGCCGTAGATAGCGTTGTTGACGAAGATCATGACGATATTCTCGCCACGGTTGGCGGCGTGGATGGATTCTGCAGTACCGATAGCCGACATGTCGCCGTCACCCTGATAGGTGAAGACCACATCTTCGGGCCAGAGACGGCTGACGGCGGTAGCGACTGCGGGAGCACGACCGTGGGCAGCCTCCACCCAGTCTACGTCGATATAGTTATAAGCAAACACCGCGCATCCCACCGGGGAGACACCGACGGTGCGGTCGGTCAGACCGAGTTCGGCGATGACCTCTGCTACGAGTTTGTGGATCACGCCGTGGCTGCAGCCGGGGCAGTAGTGCATGTGCACTTCGTCGAGGAGCTCAGGCTTGGAGTAGACCTTGTTCTCGGGACGTATGATATCTTTGATGTCCATTTGAATGTCGGAAGTTGATAAGGTGGAAGTTATTTGACCAGTTTCTCTTCGAGGGCCACAACGACCTCCTCGGGGCTGGGGATGATGCCGCCGAGACGTCCGAAGTGCTCTACGGGGAGATTGTCATGCACTGCGAGGCGTACATCCTCGATCATCTGGCCGGCGTTAAGCTCGACACAGAGGATACCCTTCTTGCCCTGGGCAGCGCGGTTGATGGCCTCTGTGGGGAAGGGCCACAGGGTGATGGGACGCAGGATACCGACCTTGATACCCTTCTCGGCTGCCATCTCCTTGGCCTTGGTGCATATACGGGCGATAGAGCCGAAAGCCACGATGAGGTAGTCGGCGCCTTCGACGTCGATCTCCTCCCAGCGGGTCTCGTTACGCTCGATCTCGCGATATTTCTCCTGGAGCTGGTGGTTGATGACCTCCATGCGGGAGGACTCCAGCTCGAGCGAGGTGATGACGTTGCGCTTGCGGCCATCCTTGCGGCCGTTGGCGGCCCAGGGGCACTGCTTGCGCACCTCCTCGTCTGTGCGGCGGGGACGCTGCTCGGGGAGCACTACCTTCTCCATCATCTGACCTACGATACCGTCGGCGAGAATCATGGCGGGGTTGCAATACTTGAAGGCAAGGTCAAAGCCGAGGCCTACGAAGTCTACCATCTCCTGGACTGTAGCGGGAGCGAGCACGATCAGGTGATAGTCACCGTGACCGCCACCCTTTGTAGCCTGGAAGTAGTCGGCCTGAGAGGGCTGGATGGTGCCCAGACCCGGGCCACCGCGCATTACGTTGAGGATGAGTGCCGGCAGGGAAGCTGCGGCTATGTAGGAGATACCCTCCTGCTTGAGGCTGACGCCCGGCGACGACGACGAAGTCATGACGGCCTTACCTGTTGAGGCACCGCCGTAGACCATGTTGATGGCCGCAACCTCAGACTCTGCCTGGAGAACTACCATGCCGGTGGTCTCCCAGGGCATGAGCTCCTCGAGGGTCTCGAGCACTTCCGACTGGGGGGTGATGGGGTAACCGAAATAGCCGTCGCAGCCGTAGCGGATAGCCGCATGGGCGATGGCCTCGTTACCCTTCATAAGTCTTACCTCTTCTTTCATATCTTTGGTGTTGTTCTTGTTGTCGGGTTAGAAGTATTGGGTGTAGTGTGTAAGTGGGTTTAGTCCACCTTTACGCGGTAGACCTCGATGCAGGCGTCCGGGCATACCCAGGCGCATGAGCAGCATCCCGTGCAGTTATCGGGATTAGCCATGTAGGCGTAGTGATAACCACGGTCATTGACCTCGTTGGGCTGCAGCGACAGAGTGTCGGTCGGACAGGCAACCACACACAGGTCGCATCCCTTGCATCTTTCGACGTTGACGGTAATTGCTCCTTTTACTTTTGCCATATGAGTTTCAGTATGTTAGATGATGTTGTTTTCGGTCAGTCGGGGCGTCGCGCACCCCCTCGGAAGGGGATGACGGCGTTTGCTCCCACAAAGTTACATTTTATTGCGCTAAAATGAGGAGGAGAAAATATGTTGTACAACACATTTTCTCCTTTTTCTACCCTCTGAGGTCAATTTTTATCCTCTCCGCGAAGTAGTCTGCTCAGGGTTTCGAGTCCTTTGGTCGCGGGCTGGTCAATAATTGTGATACCGGGTACGCGGGCTTCGGGTGCCGGATTGGGGTCTATATAATATATAGGTACACCCGGGCGCACGTAGTGGAGCAGTCCGGCAGCGGGGTAGACTACCAGAGAGGTGCCGATGACGGCGAAGATATCGGCACGGCGCACCAGCTCGATGGCGGGCTCTATATTGGGCACCGCCTCCTGGAAGAATACGATATGGGGGCGCATGAGATCACCTCGCTTGCCGCGTGTCTCGGGAGTGGTCTCCAAATGATCAATATCAAGGCTCTCCACATAGTCGGGGTCGCTGACCGACCGGATTTTCATGAGCTCTCCATGGAGGTGAAGTACATTGCTCGATCCGGCCCTCTCATGCAGGTCGTCGACATTCTGGGTGATGACATACACGTCATAATCCTTCTCCAGATCTACCAGGGCACGGTGGGCGGCGTTGGGCTGAGCCTCTATCAGCTGGCGGCGGCGGGCATTGTAAAATTCATGGACCAGCTCCGGATTGCGGCGGAATCCGTCGGCGGAAGCCACATCCATAACCGGATAGTTTTCCCATAGTCCTCCGGCGTCGCGGAAGGTCTTGATACCGCTTTCGGCACTTATTCCGGCTCCTGTCGAGACGACCAAAACCGGTTTCTTATCCTCTTTCATAGTTAAAACAGAGTTGATGATAGGCAAATTTACAAAAATTTCCTTAAATTTGCAAAATCTTTCCGATATACCTGCATAACGCATAATATATTAATAACCAACCATAATATTCAAATAATTATTAAGTATCATGAAGAAATTCTTACTTAGTATTCTGAGCATCCTGAGCGTGGCCTTCGCAGCCTCCGCGCAGGCTACAGGTTCGGCGGAGAAGCCGCTGACTGTAGACGAGCTCATCGAGCAGGGCACACCCGCCGCTGCCGTAGCCAACACTTATGTAGAGGGCTATATCGTGGGTTTCGTCCCCGGTATGAGCCTCAGCGAGGCGGTCTTTGGTCCGGCTCCCTCCGACGCCCAGAAGACCAACGTCATCATCGCCGGCTCCTCTGCCGAGGATGACATCGAATTCTGCGTGCCCGTGCAGCTCCCCGCCGGCGACGTGCGCAATGCCATCAATCTGGTGGACAATCCAGGTAACCTGGGTCGCAAGGTCACTTTGCTCGGCTCTCACGAGAAGTACTTCGGTGCTAACGGCATGAAGTCGATCACAGCCTATGCTTTTGACGGTGCTACAATCACCGGCGGCGGTCAGGTAGTGACCGGTCCCGTGACCTCACTCAACGAGACCTTTACTGCCATCCCCTCCAACTGGAAGAACGTAGCTCTGGCCGGTGACAAGACCTTCTACGCTACCGCTTTCCAGGGTCAGCCCTATGCCGCCATGACCGGCTACAAGGGTACCGCACCCTTCGATGCATGGCTCATCTCCCCCGCTATCGAGATTGAGAAGTGTGCTGAGAAGGTTCTTACTTTCGACAGTCAGGTCAACGGTTACGGTTCGACTACCACGACCTTCAAGGCTTATGTCCTGACCTCTGACGACCCCGCTACCGCTACCCGCACTGAGCTCAATGCCAACTGGGCTGTCGCTCCCGAGAGCGGTTACAGCAGCTGGGCCTCTTCCGGTAATATTGACCTGAGCGCATACAAGGGTCAGATCTATGTAGCCTTCAACTACGCTGCTTCTGAGGATGCCAACTATGCTACCTGGTGTGTGACCAATGTTAAGCTCAACGCTGCCGCCGGTCCTCAGCCCCCTGTAGGTGACAACGGTACTAAGGACGCTCCCCTGAGTGTAGATCAGTTCCTCGCTCTCGGCACTCCCTCCGCTGCAGTAGCCAACACCTGGGTAAAGGGTTATATAGTAGGTTATGTCCCCGGCATGACTCTTAACGAGGCCATCTTCGGTCCTGCCTCTGCCGACGCGCAGAAGACCAACATCCTGCTGGCCGCCTCCGCCACTGAGAAGGAGGTTGCCAAGTGTATCCCCGTTCAGCTCCCCACCGGAGCCGTGCGCGCCGCCCTCAACCTGGTGGAGAACCCCGATAACCTCGGCAAGGAGGTCACTCTCTGTGGTTCACGCGAGAAGTATTTCGGTGCCAACGGTCTGAAATCTGTAAGCGAGTATGTGCTTGACGGCGCTACCCCCACTCCTCCGACCGGAGCTAAGACTATCTACAACGGTCTGGTATCCAACGCTGACGACTTCACTCTCGAGCAAGGTGAGCTCAGCGGTGACCTCTCTTATATCTGGGCATGGAGCGATCAGTATGGTCTGAAGGGTACTTCCTTCCTTAACAGTGTAGCCAACGTGGCAGACGCATGGGCCATCTCCCCCGTCATCGACCTGACCGGTTATTCCGATGTGACTGTATCCCTGTCGCAGGCTGCCAACTTCTTCAAGGGCACCTTCGGCACCCAGACCTTCTTCGGCGTGCGCGATGTCGAGTCTGACGCTCAGGTATGGGTCAAGATCGAGCTCCCCAACGTGCCCGAGGCTGACAGCTGGACATTCGTAGAGTCCGGCGCTGCTTCCCTCTCCGCATTCGAGGGTAAGAAAATCCAGTTCGGCTTCAACTACCGTTGTGATGGCAACGTAGCCGGCACCTGGGAGATCAAGAATCTCAAGGTCGAGGGTAAGGATAACGCTGGTGTCGCTTCCATCCTCGACTCGATGAGCGTACGCGTAAACGGCCGCAATATCGAGGCTCCCGCCGATGCCCGCATCTATCGCATCAACGGCACAGAGTCCGGCCGCACCGGTCTGGACGCAGGTCTCTACATCGTGCGTACCGGCTCCAAGGCTGTCAAGGTCATCGTGAAGTAAACGATATCCTACCACTCAAATATAAAAGTCGCCGAGGCCTAAGGCTCCGGCGACTTTTTTATTTGAAACAGGGGACTCCGTGTCTTAAAAAGCATACTCGATATCAAAGAAAGGAATCATCTCTCTGCCATCTTCTCTTGTCAGGTGGAGTCTCAATTCCAAAGAATTTTTATATCTTTGCATACGAAATCCCTTTGAAGAAAAATCATGAGTAAGATACTGAAAGTCTCAAAACCGTCTGATTATAGTTCCTGGGTAGGCCATGAGGCCCGGCATAGTCTTATCAGTGTGATTGATTACAGTAAGATCTCTCCGGTGCGTCTTAGTCTTAACAACTACGGAGTCTATGGTCTCTTTCTTCAGGGAAAGGAGGAGGATCTCGACCTGGTGTACGGCACGGGAAAGTATGATTATTCCGCCGGCACACTGATCTGTGTGGCTCCCGGACAACTTGGAGGTATGGAAGACAACGGAGAGTTGGTAAATCTTACCGGCTGGGCACTATTGTTTCATCCTGACATATTGCAGGGTACCGGTCTTGAAAAGGATATAAAGGATTTCTCCTTTTTCGATTATAGGATAAATGAAGCCCTCCATATGTCGGATGAGGAGCGGGAGATAATGATAACCCTTTTCCGTCAGATAGAGAATGAATTGAAATTTCCGGCTGACAATATGCAGAACCGTATCATTGTGGGATTTCTCAATTTACTGCTCAGGTATGCACAAAGATTCTATAATCGTCAGTTTGTCAGCCGTACGGTTCTCAATAATGATATACTGACCCGGTTTGAAAAGCTGTTGAAGGAGTATTTCGAGCAGGAGAGACAACTGCAGACAGGAGTGCCCTCGGTGCAATATTGCTCGGAACAGATGAATATGTCGCCGAGCTATCTCAGTGATGTGATTAAGAAGACTACCGGAGAAACTGCGAACCGACTCATAAAGCAATATATGATACAACTTGCCAAGAACCGACTCGTCTCAGGCATGAATTCTTCCGAGGTCGCCTATTCATTAGGATTTGAATATCCGCAACATTTTTCACGTACCTTTAAGAAGGTGACCGGTGAGACACCCTCTCAATACTGCGAGCGGCGCCTGAAGGAAAAATAAGAGATCAATAGGATCAAACCGTAAATCGGGTGCATGTTGATGAAATAAACTGTGTGGTCTAAG
>CAMWHX010000048.1 GCA_947174155.1 uncultured Porphyromonadaceae bacterium | reverse complement strand
AGAAGGGGGGGAGCGAGTTTGACACTGTGGTTATCATAGGTCCCATGATCATGATGAAGTTTGCGGCCCGTCAGGCTGCCAAGTACGGACTCCCCTGTGTCGTATCGCTCAACGCCCTGATGGTCGACGGCACCGGCATGTGTGGTGCCTGCCGTGTCAGCGTAGGGGGTGAGACGAAATTCACCTGTGTCGACGGCCCTGAGTTTGACGGCGCCCTCGTAGACTTCGACGAAGCCATGCGACGCCAGAATATGTATAGAGAGAATCCCAAGACCCATAAAGAAGAAGATAACTGTAAGTGCCATGGCTGAGAAGAAGATGAGAGTCCCTGTCAGAGAGCAGGATCCGGCGATACGCGCCACTAATTTCGAGGAGGTCTGCTACGGCTATGACGCCGCCGAAGCGCGCATGGAGGCCGACCGCTGCCTCAACTGCCGTAATCCCCGCTGCGTCGGGGCCTGCCCTGTACATGTGTCGATACCTGAATTCATAGCCAACGTAGCCAAGGGGGACTTCGCCGCTGCCGCTGCCGTTATAGCCCGCGACAGCTCTCTACCTTCTGTCTGCGGCCGCGTGTGCCCGCAGGAGTCGCAGTGTGAGGGCTCATGCGTGCTGGGTATCAAGCAGGAGCCCGTGGCCATCGGCAAATTGGAGCGCTTCGTGGGAGACTGGGCCATCGAGCATGCCGGCGAAGCGCCTGCCGCCGTCTCGGAGCGCAACGGCAAGCGCGTTGCCATCGTAGGATCCGGACCTGCCGGTCTGGCCTGTGCCTCCGACCTGGCCAAGGCCGGATATGAGGTCAAGATCTTCGAAGCCCTGCATAAGGTGGGGGGCGTACTGGTATATGGTATCCCCGAGTTCCGACTCCCCAAGGAGCGTATCGTGGCCAAAGAGGTGGAGGCAGTGAAGCGTCTCGGTGTGGAGATCGAGACAGACGTCATCATCGGCCACACCATGACTGTGGATGATCTGCTCGACCGCGAGGGTTATGATGCTGTATTCGTAGGCTCGGGTGCCGGTCTGCCCCGCTTTATGGGTATCGAGGGTGAGAACCTCAACGGTGTCTTCTCCGCCAATGAGTTTCTGACACGTGCCAACCTCATGCACGCCTACGATAAGGATTATGACACCCCCATCATCGCCGGGCGCCGTGCAGTAGTGGTCGGTGGTGGCAACGTTGCCATGGACGCCGTGCGTACCGCCAAACGTCTCGGAGCCGAGGCCGTGATCGTCTACCGTCGTTCCGAGGCTGAGCTTCCGGCCCGCGTCGAGGAGGTCCATCACGCCAAGGAGGAGGGTGTGGAATTCCGTATGCTCACTAATCCGGTACGAGTCCTGGGAGACGAGGCCGGATGGGTCAAGGGGCTGGAATGTGTAGAGATGGAGCTTGGCGAACCCGATGAGAGCGGTCGCCGCTCACCTCGCGTCAAGGAGGGCAGCGAGCATATTGTGGATTGCGATGTGGTCATCATGGCCCTGGGCACCAGCCCCAACCCTCTGATCAAGAGCACTACCAAGGGATTGGAGACCAACCGCCGTGGATGTATCGTAGCCGACGAGGAAGGCCACACTACGCGCCCCGGAGTCTTTGCCGGAGGCGATGCCGTCACCGGTGCGGCCACCGTCATCCTCGCCATGGGAGCCGGTCGTAAAGCAGCCCGCGCCATCGACGAGTATCTCAGCTCCAAGCAGTAACCCTTTCCGCAGGAGCATATGGGAAGAGACCTGATAGGACGATACGTGTGGATCGTCGACACGCTCAGACGCTACGGATCGCTGACTCGCGAGCAGCTTGACAATCTGTGGATGCGCAGCCCTCTAAGCGACGGCCGACCGATGCCTCCGCGTACATTCTACCACTACCGACGGGGAATCGAGGAAAACTTCAATATCGAGATCCGCTGCAATAGCCGCGGTGAGTATGAAGTGGTGGAGCATGACGACGAGCGCCGTCGCAGTGTCTCCAACTGGCTCCTCGACTCCTATGCAGTCTCGGGTGCGCTCAAGGACTCCCAGGAACTGGCTGAGCGGGTGGAGGTGGAGGAGGTCCCCTCGGCACGCGAGTTTCTTCCCATGGCCCTGGAGGCCATACGCGACACCGTCGCAGTGACATTCAGCTATGCCGGCTTCAACCGCTCGCGGGAGGAGACCGGCATAGCCTTCCGTCCTTATCTCGTAAAGCGATACAAGCAACGCTGGTATATGATCGGTGTTAAGGAAAGCAACGGTCAACTGCGCACCTACGCTCTCGACCGCGTGACCTCCATGACCCTGACCGACCGGAAATTCGAGATTCCAGAGAATTTCGACTCCGATGAAATCTTCGGTCATATCATCGGTGTCACCTCCTCCAAGGCTGAGGTCCGCACGGTCAAACTGCTGGCTACCCTCCACCAAGCCAAGTATTTCCGGGCTCTTCCGCTCCACCCCTCGCAGAGTGAGGAGATTCATGACAAGTACAGTATCTTCACCTATCGTCTGAAACTCAACTACGAACTGGTCAGCGAGATAATGGCCTTAGGAGACGCTGTGCGCGTGCTTGCCCCCACCGAATTGCAGGTTATGGTCATCACCGGACTGCGCTCCGCGCTTGCCCAATATATTGGGGAAATCAATTCATAATGCATAATTCATAATTTGCAAGGTGTAAGTTTTCTGTTGTAACTTAGTTTGATTTATGCCGGAGATCAGTATCATAATACCCGTATACAATGCCGAGAAATACCTGGCACATACCCTGAACTCGGTGCAGCAACAGGATTTTCGGGATTTCGAGGTGATTATGGTCGATGACGGGTCTACCGATTCGTCAGCCGGCATAATGCGTCGTATCACCGAGAGGGATAGTCGTTTCCGTGTCATCTCGCGCTCCAACGGAGGGTTGTCGGCTGCCAGGAATACCGGGATCGAAGCCTCGATCGGTAAATGGTTATACTTCATCGATGCTGATGACACCATGCACCAGAAGGCGCTGTCCCGCCTGCTTGATACTGCCCGCCGACATGACACTGCTATAAATATAGGTGGTTATTTCGAGGATACCCAAGAGCGCTGGCCGACGGGGTGCAAGGAGAATCCGGTAAGGGTTATGGATACGGTGGAGGTGCTACGTACTGCCCTCTATCAGCGACATCGTATCAATAGCGCCTGCGGTACACTCATCCGAGGCGATCTCATGCGTGGACCGGACGGTGAGCGATTCACGGAAGGTCTTTATTACGAAGATCTTGACCTTTTCCCGCGATTATGTCTGAAGAGCGGGAAGGTATCCTATCAATCGGAGGTTCTCTATTTCTATCGTCAGCATTCCGACAGTATCGTCCACACTTTCGCACCACGTCGCCTTGACTCCCTGATAGTGACCGATGGGATATACAGGCTGATGGCTGAGCGCTGCCCGACCGTTCTCCCGGCAGCCGCAGACCGCCGATTCAGCGCAGCCTTTAACGTGCTTCTTCTGCTGACACACTATCGTCCGCAAGGAGAGGTAGATACGCGTCATCGTCATTATGGCCGGACCTATGAGGATGTGCGTCGCTACTGCCTGCGCATCATCCGCGAGGGACGCCTGCGCACCCTACGCGATCCGGAGGTACGCTTGAAAAACAAACTCGGAGCCCTGGTCAGTTATCTGGGATCGCTCCCCCTGCATCTGTTATCTCGTCAGATCCGATAATAACATTATCTTCCGGCTATCTGCACTAATGAAGCGGTATGATCGTTAGACAGATATGCGAGTTATCACACTACATCCGAAGCTGTTTGCCTCCGAGTGCGCCCGCCTGGGGGAGGAAGTCCTCAAATCAGGACCTTTTGACCTGATGATAGGTATCCGCACCGGCGGAGCCTTTGTGGCGGATGCCATATGCCGGGAGGTGTGTGCACTGGCTGAGGTGCCACGCCGGGACGTACGGCTTCAACGAGCCTCAACTCCCGGACGCAGCAAAGCCGCCCGGGGATGGCTGAAACGACTGCCTCGTCCCCTGCTTAATATCCTGCGTATGGCTGAATCCTTATGGGACGGACGCCATAAACCGGAACAAGAGGATGTGGCAAAAGCTGAAAATCGTCTGGATATACCTGAGGAATGTCGCGAGATACTGACGACTACTCACCCGCGCTCTGTATTAATCATAGATGATGCCGTAGACAGTGGCGTGACACTGGCAGCTACGGTAGCGGCTCTACGGAAACTCGCTCCCGATGCCCGCATCGTGACCGCCGTGCTTACAATCACACGCCCCGACAGTATAATTACTCCCGACATAGCCCTTTACCGTGATCGCACACTGATGCGCTTCCCCTGGTCCAACGACTACCGCCCATGAATACTCCCTCCCATAACCAAGTCCCAACACAGTCCTCCGACCTGCGCCCATTGACGGTCATCGATCTTGACGGAACTCTTATTGCCGGAAACTCCTTCACCCGTTTTACCCTCTGGATGATACGCCGGGCGATCCGGCATGGTGACGCATCCACCTTCGCTAAAATCGGGAGCGTCATATTGCGCCGCAAAATGCGTCTTTGCACCCATGCAAACGCCAAGGAGATCATCATGCGGATTGCGGACCGGAAATTGGATGTCGGGGACTACCATGCCTTTGCCGCCACATTTGTACCGCTGGTTCGGCCATCGGTACGTGCGATCCTCAGCGAGGCTCGCACGCAGGGACACCTACTGTGTCTGGCCACGGCTGCCCCTTGGCAATATGCAGCTCCCTTGGCAGCCTTATTGGATATGGATGAGGTATTGGCTACATATCCGCCGAAAGGGGAGAGGGGAATAGTGGAGTGTCGGGGAGAGGTGAAACAGCGACGCGTCCAGGCGCTCTGCAACCGGTTGAAATTACGCCCTGCCCGCACGCTCACCGACCATCACGACGACCTCCCACTGCTGATCTGGACCGCCTCCTCCGGAGGGGAGAACATACTCGTAGCTCCCACTGCCTCCACCCGTATGATAGCCGGCGCCGCGGGTATCCCCTTCCAAACCCTCCCTCTCTGACCTGTCGGTACCGTAATCGAGCCGCCGGTACCGTAATAGAGCCGCAAGCGGCTCTTGCGGAGAACAGATCTCAACACCGGGAGGGTCGGTCGGAAATCTCCGCCTGTCCGTCCTCTGCAAGAGCCGCTTGCGGCTCGACCATCTCCCGGCAGGAGGATCGGTCGGAAATCTCCGCCTGTCCGTCCTCTGCAAGAGCCGCTTGCGGCTCGATCCAATAATAACCTTCAAAAGCTGAATCTATGGGCCGTGATCCTAAACATGACTATCGAAGCAGGTGTATCTACCACATCACCATCGGAAAGGCTCCGGGGTGTCCCGTATTCTCTCATATCTCCGGTGAAGTCTCCAACCCGCTGGTCTCCAGAACCCCAATCGGGGAAATAATCGAGCGCGAGATCGTAAATATTCCCAATCTCTGTCCGCTGCTGCAAATTTGCCAATATGTGATTATGCCCGATCATATCCACTTCGCTATCTTTGCCCGCGATTATCTGCCATGGGCCTTAGGACGGTATATAGGTATGATGAAGGTGAAAAGCGGTCAGGCAATACGCACGGCCTACCCGCAAATAAAGGATATATTCACTCCCGATTTCCATGACAGATATCTGCGACCGTTCCACAGTCTGCACACGATCATAAATTATATCCGCGAAAATCCCAAAAGACTCCTTGAACGCAGGCTAAATCCCGATTTCTTTATGCGTATCAATAATCTACAAATCAATGGTACCCTCTGGCAAGCCTTCGGAAATATCCAACTACTTCATAATCCTTTCAAAGCACCGGTAGTCATCCATAGAGCCGACACGGAGCAACTAAGAGCAGCCAAACAAAGACGTTGGAAACATATCTCCGAAAACGGCGGAGTCCTGATATCCCCTTTTATATCACCGGCGGAAAAAGAGGTGCGGCGTGAGTGCGAAGCTACCGAGGGCAAGATTATTCTCCTGACAAATGCACCATTGGCCGAAAGAGAAAAACCAGCTGCTCATGATTTTGAACAATGCTCCGCCGGTCGCCTTCTGATTCTCGCTCCGATGGAGCCACTCACACCAGGCCGGGAGACATTTCTTTATCTCAATAGGGTAGCCGAGTGTATGGCCTTAGAAACTGAGGGATATTGAAAAGATGTTTTACAGCAGACTTTTCATATTTCCAGGTCAGCGGGTGTTTACCTTTATGCCTGCAAAGGTATTTTTTTCGAGCATAACGCGTAAATATAGTAGCATCTTTTAGACTCGTTATTCAGAATTTTGGCAATATCAGAGTCTGACTTACATAAGCTACTGATCCAATGCTCTCTACATATAGACAAGGTAATGATTCCTGTTTGATGCATTACCGGTTTCAATAATTCCTAAATAAACTGACAGCCATTGTTGTATCCGTACGTCAACGTCTGTCCGGTCGAAAAGGGTATTGAAACCGGGTAATACTTTCCGGAAACGTCCCCGAAGATCAAACAGGCGATGATGACAGTCGGACTACGATGCTGTCGATAGTCATTAACCGAAAAAATGTAGAGAGTATGAAAACCACTCAAAACATCAACCGTTTCACTTCGATTGAATCTACAATCGACGCTATCGAGCGCACACTGGTACGCAACCTGCCTGCAGACCTCACTGTGGTAAGAGAGAAAAAAACCCGCAACGCTACCTGGAAGGGGATGATCAGCATCTATCCGGCCTCACTCCCCGAAAGCAAGGGAAAGCGTACCCCCCTTGTCACCTATACCTTCTATCCGGGCACGTTTTTCACTTCCCGTCTGGGCTCGGTAGCCATCTACGCCGACAACGTGACCCTGATTCTGGCCCGTATCCATGCCACCGAAACCCTCTTCGGCATCCCCGTGATCGAAGCAAGACTCGTGTATGGCCGCCGTCCCTTCATCGACGTGAAGCTTGCCGCCTGACCCCGTTCATCATGGAGGGACAATCATCCGACAGTCCCTCCATGACGATAAGGCCTCCATTCTCTATTAACACTTCGACAAAATAACTTATGCATCGTTTTTTCGGATTGAGCGGCTCAATCCGAATTTACGGTGCATAATTTATTCTATCGAAGGGGCATCTTCCGGCCCCGCATGGCGGGGCTATGTATAAGGCCCGTATCGACGGCAACTCTGTTGCCGTCGGTGCGGGTATGAATATGGGCGTCTCCCTCCCCCCCCTCTGCGAAGCGATGCAATGCGCATGCGCATTGCATCGCTTCGCAGAGGAATTATATATATATTGCCTCACTATACCCGCACCGGCGATACGCTTCGCGCATCGCCGA
>CAMWHX010000047.1 GCA_947174155.1 uncultured Porphyromonadaceae bacterium | reverse complement strand
CTCGCAGAGTCCTCTACGTCTCGGGGGCGCGGTGCTGGTTATAAGAGACAGTATCCCAACGCTGTCTCCGGATTCCCCGACGCCTATATCAACCGCCGCTACGAGGGTGACCCCTACTATGGCTCCGGCAACAACGGTTTCGGCATGGAGGAGATGTGGAAATCACAGTGTGGAGGCCTCGCAGCCGTCGATCTCTCGGGCACGGCTGTAAAGGATGAAGATAATTTCATCCGTTTCGATGGCGAGGCCTACTTCGTGATTGCCGACGGCACCGATTATGATTACCAGCTTCTCCTCGCAGGTGACGGTCTCACCGACGAGTCTTGGTCGCAGTCCAACTATCTCAGCCGCTATACTCAGGAGCAGGAGATGTTTGACATCCCCCAGGCCATGGCCTTCTGCAGTGGCGGTGAGTATGGCACTTCCAATGTGAAGAATCTCGTGTTTAACGATGTGCTGCTGATGCGCGGAGATGTGACTCCACTCGTGAATGGCAGCGATCTCACCAGAGACATGAGCGTAGCTGTCAAGGGTGAGTTTGACCTCGACCTGGCAGTCGGTCAGACCGGCATAAACCTGGCCGAGAAAGCTACCGACTTCTTCATAGTGCTCTGCGCCATAGACCGCTCCACCGGCTATATCGCCAATGCCGCCAAGATCCCTGTTAAGAATGATTCAGGCGTGGAGGCTGTCTCCGGTGCCGAAATCCTTTCGACCGTATGGTATGATCTGCAGGGGCGCCCCACCTCAGAGGCAAAGGGTCTCCTTATCCGTCAGGACCGCCTCTCCGACGGCACCCTACGTACCGTAAAGGTCATCCGATAATCACAAGTATCTGAAACTCAATCTTCTTAATTCTGACATCTACCTTCGGCCGAAAGATCTCAGATCTCTTCGACCGAAGGTATAAACGTTTACCCCTCCTATGAATAATAAAGTCCTTATCCCATCTATCCTTATCTCGGTGTCCATCGTGCTCCTTGGACTCTCCCTGAAATCCGGCATCGACAACTTCTCCAACCGTGACCGAGTCGTCACCGTGCGCGGTCTCTGTGAGAAGGAGGTCCCCGCCAATAAAGTCACCTGGCCGATCGTCACCAAGGAGGTAGGCAACGACCTTCCCTCCATCTACGCCCGCATCGAGGCTTCCAACAAGGCTATCCTCGCCTTCCTGAAATCCAACGGTATCGCTGACTCCGAGATCTCCGTCAATGCTCCCCAGGTCTATGACCAGGCTGCTGAACGATACGGCAATCAGGACGTCCTCTACCGTTACTCCGTCACCAATGTAGTCGTAGTCACCTCCGACAAGGTCGCCCAGGTACGCGAGCTCATCAAGAAGCAGACCGAGTTGCTCAAAGAGGGAATCGCAGTTGTAGCCGGTGACTACAACTATGCCATAAGCTACGAATACACCGACCTGAACTCCATCAAGCCCGAGATGATAGCCGAGGCCACCGCCAACGCCCGCGAAGCCGCCGACAAATTCGCAGCCGACTCCCAAAGCCGCCTCGGCAAGATCAAGACCGCCAACCAAGGCCAATTCTCCATCGAAGACCGCGACCAGTACACCCCCAACATCAAGACCATCCGCGTCGTCACCTCCATAACCTACTACCTCAAAAACTAATCCTAAATGAGACTGGTGATTCAACGGGTCAGCGAGGCTTCGGTGACTATTGACGGAAAGCTTTTCAGCACTATCGGCCCGGGACTGATGGTACTTGTAGGTATCGCGGAGGGTGACTCCCCCGCGGATGTGGAATGGCTGGCGGCCAAGACGGCCGCGATGAGGATTTTTCCTGATGAGAACGGGGTCATGAATCGCTCGGTACTGGATATCAGTGGCGAGGTTCTGGCCGTAAGCCAGTTTACGCTTATGGCTTCCACGAAGAAAGGGAATCGCCCGAGCTACATCCGAGCCGCCGGGCATGACCTGGCAATACCATTGTATGAACTATACTGTGAGAAACTGTCCCGACTATTAGATCGGGAGGTAAAGAGAGGGGTCTTCGGTGCTGACATGAAGGTAGCTCTCGTCAATGACGGTCCTGTCACAATTATAATTGACTCCAGGCTCAGGGAGTAAGACACCGTCCCACACACGAAAATATTAACGCCGGAATCGCAGATGCGATCCGGCGTTAATATTCTCGTGTGGATGGCATTTTAGTCACGGCGTTTCGGATTGGCGGGAAACCACCCTTTGCGTACTCGTTCGCGCTGCTCCTTCACTTCGAGTATTGACCATAGGCAGGAGAAACCGGTCACTCCCAACAGGATTGAGACTGTCCCATCTGTCAGTACTGACCCGACGAGGGCAAGGATACCCCCCAAGGCGAAGAGCCAATTGCATTTCTGGCCCATATAATACTCGCCCTTGATCACAAGCGGGTGAAAAAGGCCGATTATCAGAAATGTCGCGAGGCCTATGGCGATCCCGTCGAGATGCCAAGCGGTCAGCAGAACCGACATGATCCTATAACTTAGTGGCAACCGCCGCAGCACTGGTGATCGCCATGGCCATGGTCGCCGCAACCGTCGCCACAGTCACCCTCTCCACAGCCGCCATGGCTGCATCCGCATCCGCAGGAATGCACGGGTTGCAGTTCCTCGGGGGTGGCATCACGCACCTCGCGCACCTCACCGTCAAACTTCACGGTGATGCCGGCGAAGGGATGGTTGAAGTCCATCGTCACGTCATGCTCGTTGATGGCGGTCACAGTGCCTGTCACGGTGTAACCCTGCTCGGTAAGCATGGGGAGTACGGCACCTACCTTAACCTCCTCAGCCATCTGGCCGTCACGCATGAAGGCCTCCTTGGGAACGGTGATGACGTTCTCGTCGCTGCGCTCGCCGAATGCTACCTCGGGGGGGAGCGTCACGGAGAACTTATCACCGGCCTTCAAGCCCTGCATCACGGATATCAGACCGGGGATCACCTCGTTGCTGACACCGTAGACCATGACATCGGGAGCAGCCTCCGTAGCCTCAAACAGCACGCGGCCATCCTTATCGTCAGTCACCTTATATGTGTATTTTACGAATTTACCGGGTTCAATCTTTTCTTCCATGCTTATATTAATTTTGAATGTTGAATTTCGAATGTAGAATTTTGTATGTTGAATTTTGAATGTAGAATTGGGCTGCCATCCTTTTGTCTCAGAGTGCCTCCCGTTTGTCTTTGGGTGCCGGGGAGGATGGAATCCCAATTATGAATTATGAATTACAAAGCCTCTTCGGCTTCGACCTCATCGGGATGTTTCAGCTCATACTGCTGCTGGATGGTCTGGACGTTAAAATAAAAGCCCTTGGCCACCTTATCTCGCAGTCGCTTAGCGGTAGCTTCATCGGGCGTGACGGTCAGATAGTCATAGCCGGGCTCGATGAAGTCGGCGTCTGTGGCCGCGTATCCCAAAAGCTGCACCATATCATACTCATGCATCGGATAGATGACATACCAGGCATTCTCCACATCCTCGCCGGTGCCGGTGCTCTTGATGGCGCCAAGGAGATGCTCCAGACGGTATTCCCAAATCTTGGCGCTCATATCCTTGCGACGCTCTTTCAACACATGGACCAGAAAGGACATCTGTCGCAGATCAAACGGATTGTCGCGCAGTGACAACTCCGCGTACTTGCGGATAGTATCGATCTCCTCCTTGGTATGGGTAGATTTCAGTCGCAACTCGTCGGTACGTCCGGCATAGGGGGATGTGCGGTAAGGATCATAATCCTCCTGAAACATATAGCCGAGATAGAGATGACGGTATTCATCGTTGGTCATCGTCGTGTCGTTCTGATTATACTTGGCCATGAGCTTCGGGAAGTAGTACTTGCTCGACGGATCAAGAGTAGTGGAGCGTATCTCCTCGAGATCGGGCCGCGCCACCGTGATCTTACGCTTCGATGCGGGGACCTGTGGGGGCACGGCAGCCTCGCCGGCGACTCCACAAAGTGACAGAACGCCGACTATTGCCAGACAGAGACTCCGAAACGATATCTTGACTGAATGTATATTCATTGTGTTATAATCTGTGCTTTGAGATATCTTGATTATAGGCTCGCGTGTACCGCTTACGGACGCGCATAAAGCATCACGAGAAGCACCAAGGGCACTCCAAGCTGCATGAGGGTGATAGCTGTCGGGAATCCTTTCGCCAGAAGAGGTGCGAAATAGCCGGCCTCATCGGGAGTCTCACCTCCCCTACCCTTGGCGCGGGAGTAGATCAGATAACCGAAGAAGATACCTGCCGCTGTACCGATGACCATACTGCTGTAAAGCATCGCCACGGTCACTCCGAAACTGGAAGGAACCAGTCCGACGGCCAGCCCTGCGATTCCTCCGATGACCATATAGAGCACACCTCCGGTCGAAGAGGTCAGACGCATGGGTTGCATGATAGTGGCTCCCATTACGACTACCGTCATACAGAGCCATCCGATGAGGATAGTATTATTGATGGGCAACATCGGCACACCCTCTGCCGTATGTGGCAAGCTCAAAAGGAGCAGGGCTATATATGACAGCGGGGGAGAGAGCAACGGTCGACGCCACAGGAGAACAATCGCTGCAATCCACAGCAACACACTCAGTATTATCGTCAGTACGATCATAGCATTCTTTGTATTGGGGGTTACGTACTATTACAACGCCCGGAGCGCCCAAAATATTGATTGCCTACCCCAAAACACGCTGCCTCATCCTGACTTTTTCACTCTCAAGAGGTTTTCTTTCTGAGCTCGGGATAGGCTATGCGGGAATGATAGATCGTCCCGAGTCGCTTCTTGAAGGTCTCCTTCACGGTCTCGACATCCTTATAGGATATGGGAGCCTCCTTAAAGAGTCCCTTCGCTGCCTGGTCATCGATGATCTTATCCACAAGATTGCCGATTGACTCGGGGGTATACTCTTTGAGAGACCGGGAGGCCGCCTCCACGGCATCGGCCATCATCAGTATGGCCGTCTCGCGTGACTGAGGATTAGGACCGGGATACTGGAACTTCGACTTGTCGACGGTCGTACCCTCGGGGGCGTTGTTGCAGGCCGTGTTGTAGAAGTATCCGGTCACACCCTTGCCGTGATGCTGAGAGATGAAATCACGGATGACCTGAGGGAGCTTAGCCTTGGAGGCCAGTTGCAGACCGTCGGTGACGTGAGAGATGATCTTCTGGGCACTGGTCTCCGGATCGAGTCCGGCATGGGGGTTGACACCGTGCTGGTTCTCGGTGAAGAAGATCGGGCTCTCCGTCTTGCCGATGTCATGATATAGGGCGCCGGTACGCGCCAGCTGCGTGTTGGCCCCGACAGCACGCGCAGCTTCGGCAGCGAGCATCGACACCTGCATGGAGTGCTGGAAGGTACCGGGTGCCACTTCCGCCATCTTGCGCAGCAGGGGATGATTGATATCACTGAGCTCGACCAGGGTGACATTGGATGTGAAGCCGAATATCTTCTCCACCACCGCGATAAGGATATACGCAAACGAGAGGACGACGCAGTTGATGGCAAACGTTCCGATGATGCGCCACGAGAAGGCGTTCAGGTCACCGTCGGAGAGCATTGTCAGCACTATGTAGCACGCGAGATAGACGCCGAAGGTCACCAGGGCGGTGCGCAGCAGCTGCCAGCGACGTGTCAACTGGTGGATACTGAACGTCGCACACAGACCCACTACCAGCTCCATGACGATGAAGTTAAACTGATAGGGTGATATCAGGGCCGTGATCATGACCGTCGTCAGCAGCGAGAAGATCGCCGTGCGCGAGTCGAAGAAGACCATGATGACGATGGGGACCATGGCGAAGGGGACGAGGAAGAGACCCATGGTGAAGAACTCATACATCTCGATGGCAAAGACCACCCACAGTGTGATAAACGACATGAGGAAGGTCATCTGCCTGAGATTGCCGAAGAATGCCGGCCTGTACAGGTACAGGTAGAGATACAGTACCGTGATGACAAGGCATATGTAAAGCCCCTGGGCTATGAGGAAGTAAGTGTGCGCCCCGCTCTCGCTCTGGTTGCGCTCCAGCATCTCCTGATAGGTATTGAGGTTGGTGAAGATCTGGGGGGTGATGATCTCTCCGCGGTCTACGATGCGCTGTCCCTTCTTGATGACTCCGAGAGCGGCGTTGACAGTCAGATACTCCTGTGCGCGAAATTTACTATCGGCTACGGAGTCCAAAGTGATGTTGGGCTGCAAGACATTGCTCAGGGCACGCACTACAACCGGACTGAGTCGCTCACGTCGCGACGACTGGTAGGCGGAGTCTATCATCTCGAAAGCCTTGGCCGGCGAGAGCATTCCGGTAGCGCTGACACTGGCCACGAGTTTGTCGGTACCGTTCTCGTTGTCCACCCTCACGCTCGTCAGTCCGCGCTGTGTGATGAGGTCATACAGGTCGGAGGTGAGTATACCACGCGAGTATACTTCGGTCATCAGCCGCGTCAGCGTCTGGGTCTCGACGGCTGAGGAGTGTCCATCCAGTGCCCTTTTAAGCCTCTCCTCCGCTTCGGAGAGGGCCTTGGGATTACGCCTCACGAAGGGGGCGAATTTAGCATCTATGCTGTCTCGCAGTATGCGCGACGAGGCTGAATCCCGTAGTATCGGCATATCGAACTCCGCCGTCAGCAGCGGGTAGCGCCACGGCTGATTCTCCTCGTATGTGTATGACTGATGGTCCGCACGGGGAACGAACCACAGCAGAATAGCTATCGAGCCGATAGCCAGGAGCAGGCGCATCAGCACCACGCGCGACGGTATTAAGGTCTTTATATCCACGGTTATATCGTAGTGATTTGTCGTATATATCGATGTATTGTATCAGTTGTCGGAGGGAGCTATATGGAATGTCGAGAGCTCACTCCGGCTTCATCCTCCTCTCCCGGCGCAGACTCACCTTTAAGTCTGCGTCTGATCTTCGCCCGAGTGCGCGGCGAGGTGCACCACCCGAGCCACCGGTCATCCGGGCGGGCATTGGCGGAGGTCAGGATCTCTACCGTGTCTCCGCTTTCAAGCCGACTCCCCGGATGACGCAACGCACGGTTGACCTTGGCCCCTATACACTTCTCTCCCAGGCGACTGTGGACGGCATAGGCCATATCAAGCACGGTCGATCCCTTGCGAAGACGCACGACCTCGCGTCGGGGTGTGAAGACATATATCTCCGGCGACAGCAGATTCAGTCGTATCCCCGACAGACTGTCTACCCCGTCGGGCGATGGATTGTCGAGTATATCCTTGACCGCAGCCATGGCCTCTTCCAATGCGGCTACTCCGGGAGCCCCCTCCCCCTCCTTATACTTCCAATGGGCAGCATAACCGAGTTCGGCGATGTCATCCTGTCGACGCGACCGTATCTGAATCTCAATCCCGCGATGACCGT
>CAMWHX010000046.1 GCA_947174155.1 uncultured Porphyromonadaceae bacterium | reverse complement strand
GGTACGGATCCTATGTAGGCCCCGATAGTGATATGTCGGCCGCCGTGGGTCGGTTCTCATCAATCGGACCGGGTGTGAAGTCGTCACCATACCTGCACCCGATGCGCCCGCCATTTGCCACCACTTCGCCGATGTTTTTCTCTCTGCTGCGCCAGAACGGCGAGACCTTTGCCACCCGTCAGATGGCTGAGGAATCACGTATGACGGATCCCTCACGCGGTATTCATGTGAAGATAGGCTCCGACTGCTGGATCGGCGAAGACGCACTGCTGATCGGAGGCGTCACTATTGGGGATGGCGCTGTAGTGATGGCCCGGGCCGTGGTCACTAAGGATGTCCCCCCCTACTCCATTGTCGGCGGTGTACCGGCCGTGGAGGTTTCCCGGAGATATGATGAGGAGACGATCGGGTGGCTCACTCGGGTGAAGTGGTGGACTCGTCCGGTAGACTGGCTCAGACTGAATTGGGAGGCGATGTGCGACATCTCGAAGCTGCGACAGTTGCTACCGGCGATGGCCCTGTTGCTCTGCTCCCTCTCCTTCACCGCCTGCTCCGGAAACGGAGACAGTCACACTGTGGGATTGGCAATACAACCGGACTCACTCACGGATACGGTTTATACCCCCTCATATGCCTCGGGATTTGTAATCACCGCCACTCCCGACACCACCGCGAGGATGATTCTTACTCGTACACCCTGGCAGGGGGCCACGGGTAAAGGGACCCTCCTCCTGCTGCTTCCCGAGGGGACCGAGCCTCCACATGATTTCGACGGACAGGTGCTCGTCGGGACTCCGAAGCGTGTGGTCTGCATGTCTTCGACTCATATCGCCATGCTCGAAGCTCTCGGCGCCTCGGATCGTATCGTTGGGGTTTCAGGGATGCAATATATCACCTCTCCCTCCGTGCGTAATCGCAAGAACCCTCCTGCTGACGTAGGATATGAGGGTGCGGTGGACTATGAAACCCTTATCGGTACTCGTCCGGACCTGGTGCTACTCTCGGCTGTCAGCGGTCCGAGTTCGGTGGAGCCGAAACTTCGCGAGCTTAATATACCCTTCATGTATGTAGGTGACTATATGGAGAAGTCCCCATTAGGTAAGACGGAGTGGATTGTCCCCCTTGGAGAGGCTCTCGCCCTGCGTAGCCGCGCACGCGAGGTGCTCACCCCGATAGCGTCGCGATATAACGATCTTCGTCTGCCGGAGAATATTTCTCCCCGTCCGAAGGTACTCCTGAATGGTCCCTACGGCGACTCCTGGATGCTCCCGGCGGATGACAGTTATGCCGTCCGACTGATCCGGGATGCCGGAGCCGATCCGGTATGGGAGAATCGGGAGGGACAGGCGCGCCCCGTAGAAATGGAGCGCGCGAGGGTGATGGCTGAGGAGGCTGATTTCTGGCTTAATCCCGGTATGCTGGAGGATAAGGAGGCTCTGCGCTCACTCGTGCCACGCGTAGCCGCATCCCGTGTGATGGTCGATGGCCAGATTTGGAACAATGATGCACTCGCCAATAAGAATGGTGGTAATCCATACTTCGAGCGGGGTGTCATGGAGCCTGATGTCATCCTCGCTGACATGATCCGCATTCTTCATCCGGAGCTGTCAGGAACTCAGACTCCGAAATATTATCGTCAGCTAAAATGAGACTCTCATGATCCGCTTCATTATCATCACTGCCGCGGTCTGCTTGCTCTTTATTCTTGACTTAGGCGTAGGGAGTGTCACACTCTCTCCCGGGGAGGTATGGGGAGCTCTCATGGGGGATGGTGACGCCATGACACGGGCGATCGTGGTAGACATACGTCTTATAAAGGCTATCGTGGCTCTTCTGGCGGGAGCCGCACTCTCGGTCAGCGGTTTGCAGATGCAGACACTTTTCCGTAATCCTATGGCGGGCCCGTATGTACTGGGGGTGACCTCGGGTGCATCCCTGGGAGTCGCCTTCTTCCTGCTCGGTATGCCGATGTTGGGAGCCTTGGGCACGGGAGCATGGCGCGGCCTGGGGATCGCCGGCGCGGCCTGGATAGGTTCGGCAGCAATACTTGCTGTCATGGCTGTGGTCTCTCAGCGTATCAAGGATATTATGGTAATCCTGATTCTGGGAATGATGTTCTCCTCCGGTGTCGGGGCGATAGTCCAGATATTACAGTATCTCAGTCGCGACGAATCTTTGAAGTCTTTCGTTATCTGGACAATGGGTTCTCTTGGAGAGGTCACGGGGGCTCAGCTCGGCATACTGGCAGTGGCTGTCGTCGCAGGTCTGGTGCTGGCTCTTATCGCGGTGAAACCGCTTAACCTGCTCCTATTCGGCGAGGAGTATGCAGTGACTATGGGGCTCGACGTGCATCATACCCGTCGCCTCCTCTTCGCCTCGACTACCCTGTTGGCCGGGACGGTGACAGCCTTCTGCGGCCCTATAGGATTTGTCGGCATGGCTATGCCCCATGTGGCTCGTCTTGTCTGCGACAACTCGGACCATAGAGTACTCGTGCCCGCAACCATATTGATAGGATCGGCCGTCATGCTTGGTTGTGATATCGTAGCCAAGTTAGCGGTTATCCCTATCAACTCCGTCACGGCTCTGATAGGCATTCCGGTAGTAGTATGGGTGGTATTGCGCAATTCATGATTAATGTTGAATTATGAATGTTGAATTATTGGGGCTCGGAATTTTCGAGCATATCCCCGATTTGTCAAGATTAATCTCAATTCTCCCGATTAATCCCGATTCTCGGGGTGACCTCCAAAGGTTCCGATTATGAATTATGTATTATGAATTATGAATTGACCCTAAGGGATTTCAGTATTGGCTACGGGGAGCGTACTCTCCTACGGGAGGTCAACACCCGATTTGAACGAGGTATGCTCACGGCTCTCATAGGACGTAACGGTGCGGGGAAATCGACGCTGCTTCGTGCCCTGGCCGGTCTTAACACTCACTACCGGGGGGACATTGAGATTGGGGATCGGCCGTTGCGCTCGATGTCAGCGACTGATCGCGCGAAGTCGCTTGCTCTGGTGACTACTGAACGTACCCGCATCTCACGTCTGCGCTGTCGCGATGTGGTAGCGATGGGACGCGCACCCTACACCGGATGGACTGGACGACTCTCGGGATCTGACCTTCAAGCCGTGGAGTCAGCGTTGGAGGATGTTGGGATGGCGGATTATGCCGAACGCACGATGGACACCATGAGCGACGGTGAGTGTCAGCGTATCATGATAGCTCGGGCCATAGCGCAAGATACCCCTGTCCTTCTGCTTGACGAACCAACTTCATTTCTTGATATGCCCAACCGATACCAGCTGGCAGCTCTCCTCGGACGCCTTGCACGTGACCATGACAAGTGTATCATCTTCTCCACTCATGAGTTGGATATAGCTGACCGCATGTGTGACCGAATCGCTCTGGTCGATGGCGGGAATCTGATAAATGTCCCTCCGGCGGAATTAGACTTGCGCAAAATCTTCGGTATCCCGCAGTGAAGGGCACGATAAAGAGGCATCCCTATCGTTTGTCTAAAATCCGACAAGCGATAGGGATGCCCCTTTGAATAACCTCAATCCCAAAAGGACCGGGGCTTATATCTCGTTTCGAGGATTAGTAACGGAGTTTTGCAGTCTGCTCACCACGACGGATGATGATGAGACCATGACCGTCGAGAGCCACGTGGCCACCACCGAGGCTGATGCCGTCTACGCTCCAAGCCTCAGCACCTTCGGCGAGACGAAGCACTCCGGCTGTCACTTCGTAGAGGGATTCTCCTGCAATACTCTCCACGCTGCTGTCTTCAGCAGTTGTGACTGTCTTCACCGGAGAGAAGTGGGTCTCTATGCCGTTGGAGAAGCCGCGAACTGCATAGTGATATGTAGTCGCAGGTTTGAGGTCGGATACACATATAGTCTCTGCGGATACATCAAACTTCTTGCTGTAAACTACATTGCGCACGTCTCCATAGCGATCCATCTCATGCGTGCCGAATCCCTCGCAGTAGTCCATGGGATGTGAGATCCACTCAGAGGGATAGAACTTGGGGGTTGGCATATAGGACTCCGGACGACGATAGTAGCTTACGTCCGTGCCCCATACGCCCGACACACGGTCGTTGACGTCAATGCTTTCATAACCTACGAGGTCAATGAGTTCACCGTCGGGGTTGAAAAGACCGATGGCGTCATCTCCTGTGAAGGTCATGATATTGGCATATCCGCCATCCTGATAACCGATGGTCTTGTCGGCGATGTCGCGGACGGCACCAAACTGAGCGTTGGCGATAGTGTAACACTTACCGGCTTCAAGATCCTTGTCGGGGAAACGGAACTCACAGGCGGTCAGGCCACCGGCACCGTTCGACTCCATCAGCAGGCGATAACCGTCAAGGTTTACAGTCTTTCCGGTACCGTTGAAGATTTCAAGGGCACGGTTATTGCTCTTACCCTCGATATACTTTGTGATCATCAGGTCCGACGATACGAGGGGCCCCTCCTCGACAGTCCAGACTACTAACTCAGCTTCCTCTATGCCGGGAGCGGTGAAGCCGGGAAGGCTGAAGGAGTCGGCAGTCACCTCAAAAGGATCATCGGCCTCAGGACGATATACCTTGGCATTGCCGGTAAGGATGATATTGCGAGTCAGATCACCGGCATGGAAGACGGCAACCTCCTCGATAGCACCTGCGCTCACAGGACAGAACTCGAAAGTGACAAAGGCCTCGCAAGTAGGCACATCGCAATCGAGATACATTATTTGGAGATCATGCTTGAAATTGGACTTCTCAGGCATCTCAACATATATACTCTCCTCCGGCTGATCTGCAAAACGGAAAAACACAGTACGCTCTTCACTGGGATTACCGGCCATGATATCATCAAAATGATGATAGGCCGTGGTGGCTCTGAGTGAGGGAATCTCAACTCCGGCAGGCATTTCTTCATAGACCTGGATGTCGGAGAGGAAGAAGCGGGTCACTCCGGAGCCACCCTCCTTACCCGTACCGCTAAACTCCAATTGGAACGACTCTCCGACATTCTCAAATGTCACATAGCTCTCACCCCCCGAACGGTTGGAAATCTGATGCATACCCGTGACATCAACTGTCTGTGTCATCTCGGGATGACCGGCGATAGAGACATTGATGGTCAGATCATCACCCGACCAATTCTGAGCGCGGAAGTAGACTGTCACCGTACCGGCTTCCTCACCGGAAGTGGTAATGACGGGGGAAGTGGCCTTACCGTGTTTTGTCTTGGCACTGAACTTGATGGCACGCTCCGACATATAGCAGTTTTGCGTGTACCATCCGTCGTGATCACCCATTGTAGGGGCGTCGAAGTAGAGCGACTCGGTAAAGTAGCCACCCTGGATTGTGGTACTCTTGCAGTTGGCAAAAGTCTCCTCAAACAGCAGGTTATGCCCTGCCTGAACATTTAGCACGGCACACACGGCACCGGCTGCAACAAGTAGAATTTTGTTCATTTCAATCTGTTATGTTAGTATAAACCATTATCAGCTAAATTCAGCAATATCTTTACCACCTCCCCACTACTCACTACTCAGTCATCACTATTTAAAGTGAACGGAGAGACGCTCGGTTACATTGTGTTTGCGCCACCAAAGTGTGCCAAGTTTCGGTGTGTTGGCCACATGACGCATCCAGGCTTTCAGCACAAATGCCGGCACGAGCCCGGTCAGCCGGAAATAGAATGGCAACCCGGATTTCAGTCGTGCAAACCATTGATCGGCTGTCTCTCCATCCCGAAAATGAAGGATATCATCAAGTTCGTCGGAGTCGCGGAAATACATTCCATGGAAGTTGGAGGTGGCAAACCACTTGAAATCAAATATCTTCTCCGGGGGTGGACAACCTACAGCCGACATAATGCGGCGCTCAAATTCGAGATTCGTCATACGGTAAGACTCGCCTCCCCCGACGTTGTAGGCGCGGCCCCAGAAGGTATCGGGCACTTCGGGTCGACAAACTCGTTCCAAGAGTCTGCCGGAATCCTCAACACTCACCCACTCCAAGACACCTTGGAGTGGAACATGAAACATTATAGGGTCGTCCGTCTTGCGAAGCAGTCCGGGATGCAGTATACTCGTCTGACGCAACATCACCCAGCGCCGCAGTCCCGCCTCCCGGAGCACCTTCTCACTTTCGACCTTCGACTCGGCGTATGCATCATAAGCAACCGGCCGCTGCGGAGTATTAACGTCACCCCACTCATCCGGGGGACGATGATCGCCATACTGCGCCACGGATCCGATGCCGACAAATGCAATCGTACGCTGCGGATCTCCGCTCTCTATCCGGTGAACGACCTCTGTGAGGAGGCGCATGGAACCGACATTCACCCTCAATGTCTGCTCAGGATGCCAGTCAGCGAGGGGGGAAACCATTCCACCGACATGAAGCACGATATCCGCGTCACGCACCAGAGTCTCAATAGACTCAGGATCCAGGAGGTCCCCCCATACAACCCTGACGCCCCGGGTCTCATAAGGGGCTAATTTCCGACGGTTCTTCTTGGAGGGACGCGCCAGGACAGTCACCTCATACAGGTCAGGACGGGCCAGCAATTCACGCAGTCCCGCCTCACCCATAACTCCGGTGGCACCGGTCAGACTTACCCTCCTACGCATACCAACGGACCGGAAATATATAGCATTTCTGTGCGCCGTGCGCAGGTCTCACAAGCGGGATAGACGTACCGGGTTCGATCTGCGCTGAAAACACGGGTGGCTATTCCCGCCTCGGTAGCCGGGCGCTCGCAGACCTCATGCGCACACTTCGAAGCCTTCTCACCCGTCACGGACTCCCAGTATTCCAGACGGGAAACATATCCGGCCGGAGGTGGCGTCACGGAGGCCGCCATGACATTCTTTACAAGAATCCGCGCCACATTCAAGCAGCGCGGACCCTTATTTAATTCATAATTCATAATTCATGATTGAGGTTTCCCTCCAATTACTCCAATTACTCCAATAGCTCCGACTATTCCGACTATTCAATTCAAGATTCAACATTCTCCTTAATGATGTCCACGATATAGCGGACATCATCGTCAGTCACATAGGGACCGGCAGGGAGACAAATGCCGACAGCAAAAAGGGACTCGCTGACTCCATTGACATACGCCGGAGCGTCCCGATAGACGGGCTGCTTATGCATCGGCTTCCACAGTGGGCGCGCCTCCACATTAGCGCGATCTAAGGCTATGCGCAAAGCTTCGACATTGGCATTTGGCTGACAGTCAGTCGATGCTCTCTTCGCAGTGTGAGTCACACCCGCCGCCCCACCGACAACTCCCGTGATGACGTCACGGTAGACCTCATCCTCACCCTTTATCTTCAACGCCGGGTCGAGAGTAGCTGTACAGAGCCAAAAGTTAGAGTCAAACTCCGGACCGGGATTGCAGTGCATCTTTATACCCTCCACGTCTTTAAGCAACTCGCAATAAAGCTCCTGCACATGTTTGTGATGGGCTATATGCTCCTCAGCCACACACAT
>CAMWHX010000045.1 GCA_947174155.1 uncultured Porphyromonadaceae bacterium | reverse complement strand
ACTCCAATGCCGCTCCCGGCGCTATCGGTCCTTACAGCCAGGCTGTCAAGGCCGGCAACCTCATCTTCGTTTCCGGTCAGCTCCCCATCAACGCCGCCACCGGCGAGATGCCCGCTGACATCAAGGCCCAGACCAACCAGTCGATCGAAAACATCAAGGCTATCCTGGCTGAGGCCGGTGCTACTCTTGACAACGTGGTAAAGACTACCGTACTGCTCGCCGATATGTCGCTCTTCGGCGCTATGAACGATGTCTATGCCGAGCACTTCCAGAAGGTCTATCCCGCTCGCTGCGCCTTCGCTGTCAAGGAGCTTCCGAAGCAAGCTCTCGTGGAGATTGAGGTTATCGCCGCTATCTGAGCATAAACAATCGAATACTGTCTAAGAATCCGGCCCACAAGAATCATAAAGGAAGCTGAAAAATGGGAAGTGTACTCCAGATAGAAGGGCTCACCAAGTCGATTGGTGACCGTATGCTTTTTGCCGACGTCACACTCGGAATTTACGAGGGTGACAAGATCGGAGTCGTGGCCTGCAACGGAGCGGGGAAGACGACTCTTCTGGAGATACTTTGCGGACACGGCGACTATGACTCGGGCCGAATCGTGCTCTCCGACGGTATTCGGGTGGGGTATCTGCCCCAAAACCCGGTCTTCGACCCCGCGCAGTCCCTCCTCGGTTACGCTACGCCCGAGCGTCGCGACGAGGAGGACTACGCCGGGCCGGATCAGGCCCGGCAGATGCTGACACAGTTTGGACTGGGCGACTATCTGGACTCCCCTATGGGGGTGCTGTCGGGAGGGCAGGTAAAGCGCGCGGCGCTGGCGAAAGTGCTTCTGTCGGAGGCGGATTTCCTTATCCTTGATGAGCCTACCAACCATCTTGACATCGAGATCATCGAGTGGCTCGAAAAATACCTTTCGCGTCAGCGCGTGACGCTGCTGATGGTGACGCATGACCGCTACTTCCTCGACAAGGTCTGCAACAAGATCCTCGAAATAGACCGCGAGCAGGTCTTCACCTACGACGGCAACTACGACTACTACCTGCGTAAGCGTCAGGAGCGCATCGACAATATGAGCGCCGAACTGGCCAAGGTGCGCAATCTGCTGCGCACGGAACTGGAGTGGATGAGGCGTCAGCCGCAGGCCCGCGGATCGAAGGCGAAATATCGTATCGACAACTTCCATGAGTTGGAAAAGAGATCGCGTGTCAACCTGCGTGAGGAGTCGGTCAATCTTGCCGTCAAGTCCTCTTATATCGGATCGAAGATCTTCGAGGCGCGCGGTGTCAGCAAGAGTTTCGGGGAGAAGGTGATACTGCGCGATTGGTCGTATGACTTCGCCCGACGCGAGAAGGTCGGAATCGTAGGTCCGAACGGAGTCGGAAAGTCGACTTTCATCAAGATGCTCCTCGGGGAGGTGCAGCCTGATGCGGGTGGTTTCGATATAGGCACGACCGTGCGCTGGGGTTATTACCGCCAGGAGGGTATGACCGATTTCGATGAAAACAAGAAGGTCATCGACGCCGTGCGTGAGATAGCCGAGACTGTACGTATCGACGATAAGACGACTCTGACAGCGCAGCAGTTTCTCAACCACTTCCTCTTCTCTCCCGCCACTCAGCAGAAGTATATCGCAAAACTGAGCGGAGGGGAGCGGCGCCGTCTCTATCTGGCCACCGTGCTGATGCGCCAACCGAATTTCCTTATCCTTGACGAGCCGACAAACGACCTTGATATCATGACACTCTCCATCTTGGAGAATTATCTCGCTTCGTTTCAGGGGTGTGTGATCGTGGTGAGTCATGACCGTTTCTTCCTGGACAGAATTGTGGATCATCTGTTTGTGCTTCAGGGGGACGGAAGTGTCAGGGATTTTCCGGGAGACTATTCGACCTATCGACACTGTGTGGAGGAGGAGGAGAGGGAGAAACGTCGTCTTGAAGCGGAGCTTAAAGAAGCTGAGGCGGCCAAAGCAATGCGAAGCGGGGCCACGCAGGGAGCGACGACCGGGGAAGTCGACACCAGACGCGCAGGGCGCAAGCCCCGTCTCTCCTACAAGGAGAAGAGGGAGATGGAATCACTTGAGGCGGAACTGTCGACCCTTGAAAACGAGAAAGGGGAACTTGAAACCGGTCTTAGCACAGGATCTCTGTCTGTCGAGGAGATTACAGCCGCAGGGAAACGACTCGGAGAGATCGGGGAGCGTATCGACGAGGTCGAGATGCGACTTCTGGAGCTTATGGAATTAGGAGAGGCGTAGATGTCGCATCTCCACGCCTGCGAAGGGGCGTCGTCCTATCTCTTGAAATCCGACTGAGGAGTATAGTTTGAAGGCCGGGGCGTTTTGGTCCTCACAGAGCAGTCCGAGGGGTTTTCCGACATTGCGCGCCTTTTGGGCCGCATCGTCTATGAGAGCGCGGGCGGCACCGTGGCCGCGAAATTGAGGAAGCACCATCAGTGAATCAAGATAATACTCATCTGAGGAGGTTTCGTCGGGCACTTTTTCAATATCCTCATCTGTCATCCCCCAGCCAAGCAATTTGTTGGCTTCCTCGAAAAAACTCCGTCGCATAGTGTGAAGGCGAGCGCCGTCATAGCTGACACAAATTCCCATCGGAATACCCTCTTCGGAGCGGGCCACGCGAGTATTGCGCCAGGAATATTGACTGTCGTCGCGACGAGCTAATCGTGTGAAAAGTGTGCGTACATCCTCGACCGAATGATCCGGACCGGCTATGCCGCGGCATATTTCGGGACCGACAGCCGCCATGACACCCTCAGCAATAAGGGGAGCGTCTTCGGGAGTAGCATCTGTGATTTTTATAGTATCTTTCATAGTAAGCAGTTTAAATAAGTTAAATCAGACCGCTGATTGCGTATATTCAGAAAGCTGATTTGAGTTCAATCTTCCCCTTCTCCATCCTTGCATATGTGAAGCGGGTGATCCAGTCGCCTAAGAGGAGGAGTCTTGCCCCCGGGGCAATCTCCTCATCGACTACGATGTGAAGATGACCGAAAAGGAAATAATCAATGTCGGGGTGAGCCGCGTGATACTCCCTTGCGAACTCCCTCAGATGATCGAGGAGGGGATGTGACCATTGATCGGGGGGTTCGCCGTGGGTGCGGCTGTGTCGACTCCAGGAGTAGGCGAAGGGCACGGTCCAACGGGGATGTATGCCCGAGAAGAGCCACTGGCAGAAGCGGTTGCGGAACACGCTGCGGATAAAACGGAATCCCGCGGGGAGGCGCCCTACACCATCTCCGTGGGTCATGTAGACCTTTTTCCCCTGAATTGTCTCCACCAGAGAGCCGTCATGAACCTCCACCCCTAACTCGGAGGGGATATAGTCACGGATCCAGATATCGTGGTTACCGATCAGCCAGACGATCTTGATTCCGGAATCTGTCAGCTCGGCGAGTTTGCCGAAGAAACGCACAAATCCGCGCGGCACCACGTAGCGATACTCATACCAGTAATCCAGGATATCTCCCAGCAGATATATCGCCTCGGCATCATGGCGTATAGATTCCAGCCACCCGACAACCCGTATCTCAGCCTCGCGACTGTCGGGGAAGTAAGGGGCACCAAGATGCAGGTCACTAAGAAAATATACAGCCATAGGTTAATTCATAATTCATAATTCATAATTCATAATTAGTTGCGTCGTCACTAATTATGAATTATGAATTATGAATTATGCATTGATTTAAAGGAATCCGAGTTCCAGTTTAGCCTCCTCGCTCATCATGTCCTGAGTCCATTCCGGTTCGAAGACGAGACGCAGGTCGACGGCCTTGGGCCCCTCGACGCTGAGGAGTTTCTGACGCACATCCTCCAGGATGAAGTCTGCGGCAGGACATCCGGGAGCGGTAAGTGTCATGTCGACGTGGAGGGTCTCGTCATCGGGTGTGTACTCAATACGATATATCAGGCCGAGATCATAGACATTGACAGGTATCTCAGGATCGAAAACGGTTTTGAGCATCTCGATAGCCTTCTCGGTGATGCGCATCTCCTCCTGAGACTCTCTGACGCGGCGCTCAGCGTCGGTGGCAGGGGTGATGTCCGCCCCCTCGGGAGCGGGTATATTATCAGTGTTTTGAGTGTCCATATGTATAAAGCTAATATAATATTAACGCACGTGGGTGCAAATTAGTAAGCGCGGGGGAGTAATTTAGTCTTCGAGACCATTTTTCAGGGTAAAAACGGCGGTTTTATGGCGCGGAATTGTTAACTTTGCATTAATTGTCGCGACCTTCACCCTGGCGGGAGAGGTGTCGGGATGACCGTATCTTACTAAACTGATTGACAATGAAACACGTATGTAAAATCATGGCTGTCGGTGCCCTCCTTCTGGCGGGGACTCAGACTGCTGATGCCTTTTGGCGTTTCGGTATCAAAGCCGGTGTCAACCTTGACAATCTGAAGACCGAAAGTTTCAAGGATGCCACCCAGTCGATAACCGACAAGGATAACCGCACCGGCTGGACCGCAGGTATCATGACGGAGTTTGAGGTGCCTGTGGTGGGTATCTGTGCAGACGCGTCGCTGATGTATACCCGTATGGAGAACTCCTTCAATTACAATACCACCACTGCCGGCGTCGAGGAGACTACAAAATACAATGCCGGCCGCAATTTTATCGAGATTCCCGTCAATCTGAAGTGGAAGCTCAATATCCCCGTCGTAGCCAACGTCATCAAACCCTATATACTCACAGGTCCCACCTTTGCCTTCAAGCTGGATAAGAATCCGGTGAACGCAGTGCTTAAGGCCAAGACCTGCCAGGTGGCATGGAACCTCGGTGTCGGCGTGGAGCTCTTCAAGCATCTTCAGGTCACCGGTCAGTATGGTTTCGGTATCAATAAGGTCGCTGACATCCTGACTCCCATACACACCGAGGAGCTGAAAGTTAAGAACAACTACTGGACGATTTCGGCTGCTTACCTCTTCTGAACCGAAGGATCGGGATCGACCGAAACCGAAAGCACTTAAATGAATAAGAAACTACTTGTGGGCCTCGTGGCCCTTGGAGCCGCCCTGTCGGCCTCGGCGGAATTCCGCTGGGGTCCGACGGTGGGTCTCAACATAGATAACCTCCACTGGAAGCAGAATCTGCTCGCCAAGTCGCAGATCGTCGGTCCGCAGGTCGGCGTAATGGGAGAGGTGATGATACCGGGTATCGGATTCGGTGTGGACTTCGGACTGCGTTACAGTCAACTCGGCGCCACGCTCGACTTCGGAGAATACAAGGTCTGGAACTCGCTGGGTATCGGTAAGGAGACCCTGCGCATACACTCTCTCCAGATTCCGTTGGATCTGCGCTTCAAGTGGACCCGTATGAACGGAGTGGAGGATATCATCGCCCCCTTCGCCTATGGAGGGCCTGTGTTCTGTTTTAATCTTGCCAACAACGTCACGGAGGCTGTCGATTGTCCGGCAGGATACCTGGCGGTGCAGTGCGGCCTGGGCGCCGAGCTCTTCAAGCGTTGGCAGATTTCGGCGGGATATGTGTGGGGTGTGAGCTATATCACACGTACCATACTCCTTGACAATTACAGTGCCCAGTCGCGCAACTGGAATGTCTCGGTGACTTATCTTTTCTGAAAAAGTTGAGGGATGGCTGTGAAGTATGTCGATGTAATACTCCCCCTTCCATTGTATGGGACCTACACATACAGTGTGCCCGAGGAGATATGCGAGTCGCCGCTCAGCCCGGGGACCCGTGTGCTCGTGCAGTTCGGGAGGCGGAAGCATTACACGGCACTCGTGGTCTCGGCGTATGATGAATTCAAGGGGGACTATGAGGTAAAGCCTATCACTGCCGTGCTCGATCCGACGCCTATAATCCGCGGGGATCAGTTACGGCTCTGGATGTGGGTTTCGGAATACTATCTATGTTCGCCCGGTGAGGTATACAAAGCCGCTGTCCCGACGGGGTTGAAACCGGAGAGTGAGACCTATGTGCAGCTCAATCCGGACTACGAGGAGACTGAGGAGAATCGTCTCAGCGAGCGGCAGGCAACCGTCATCATGCTCCTGTCGCAAAATAAGCGTATGCGCCTCTCCGAGATAGCGACACAGCTCAAGATAGTCAATGCAACTGCCTTGGTGACTTCACTTCTCGAACTCGATGCTGTCGAGATATCCGAGAATATGGTGGAGCGCTATCGCCCGAAGAGGGAGACGGTAGTCACCCTTAACTGTCAGCGTGAGGATGATGAGGGGCTTCACAGGATGTTTGATCTCGTCACGCGCTCGAAGGTGCAGCAGCGGGCTTTGCTGGCCTATCTCGATATGTCGGGATGGATGAAGCAGGAGTTACCTCTCGCTACCGTGACCCGTCAGGAACTTATGAAGCGGGCCGACGTTTCGGCCGGAGTGATGCGTGCAATGATCGACAAGGGTATCCTAAATGTCGAGCAAGTGAGCATCAATCGCTTTTTACCCTCGGTCAAGGGTGACTCGGAGGGGATACGGGTGGCACCCCTTTCCGAAGCGCAGGCTAAGGCGCTTGATGAAATCCGCACATCCTTCGCAGGTCATCGAGTGACGCTCCTTCACGGAGTTACGGGGAGCGGAAAGACGGAGATATACACTCACCTGATCAAGGAGACGTTGGAAGCGGGGAAGCAGGTACTCTATCTTGTGCCCGAGATCTCGCTGACGACGCAGTTGACCGACAGACTGCGCAGGGTCTTCGGGGAGAAACTGGTGGTGTATCACTCCAAATTCTCTGACAACGAGCGGGTCGACATATGGCGACGGATGCTGACTACCGACGAACCCCTACTGATACTCGGAGTCAGGTCCTCGGTTTTCCTCCCGTTTGCCCGTCCGGGATTGGTAATCGTGGATGAGGAGCACGAAACCTCCTACAAGCAATATGATCCAGCGCCGCGCTACAACGCGCGCGACGTGGGGGTGATTCTGGCGTCAATGAGCGATTGTCCGGTGCTTTTCGGATCGGCCACACCCTCTGTCGAGACTTATTACAAGGCCCTCGGGGGGCGATTCGGGCTTGTCACGCTCTCCGAGAGATACCGCGGTGCAGTATTGCCGAAAGTTGAGATTGTAGACATGCGCCGACAGCGAAAGGAGAAACTCAACCGTGGTGTCATCTCCCTGCCGCTGAGACTCGCGACCGAGGGAGCGCTGCACGCCGGGAGACAGGCGATCATGTTTCAGAATCGCAGGGGATTCGCTCCGGTAGTCGTGTGTCATCAGTGGGGCTGGACCCCGAAGTGTCAGAACTGCGACGTCTCGCTGGTCTACCACAAACACACCGATATGCTTAGGTGTCATTATTGCGGCTATGCGCAGACACTTCCAAAGGTCTGTCCGGCCTGCGGAGAGAATGCCCTTGAAATCTATGGATACGGCACCGAGCGCATAGCCGAGGAGATGCACCGCGTCTTCGAGCCATACCGCGTGGCGCGGATGGATCTCGACACTACGCGCAATAAGAATTCCTATCAGGAGATCATCGAGGAGTTTGCCAATCATGAGACGGATATTCTCGTGGGGACACAGATGGTATCAAAGGGATTGGAC
>CAMWHX010000044.1 GCA_947174155.1 uncultured Porphyromonadaceae bacterium | reverse complement strand
GGACCGATACGGTCGGGCACCCCGTAGCGAAACACCCCCTCCAACTCTCCGGGCCGGAGCACACGCCATTTCAGACGCAGGGGATGCTCATACATACCCTTCCCCTCGGCAAAGAGCCCCTCCACCAGTGAGCGGTGTCGCAACTTCGCGCTCTTGCGCAGCGTCAGGCGACGCTCAGCGACGCTCCCGGCCTCCGTGGTGGGTGCTTCCTCTATACTCGTCTCTTTTCTCGCTTCCATACCCACAAAGTTAGCGCTTTCGCCCGACATAACCAAATCTTCACCCTCCCGTCTGACATCACCGGGCGATTGGTTTTGTCAATTCGGATTATTTAGCTATTTTTGTACGATTATTAACCGATGACCCTCTCACCTCAGTCATTCATGCGTATATTCTGCTCCAATATAGACCAATATATCGAAGTGCCGGGAGGCATAACCCTCAGCCAGATAGCCGTCATGCTCGGTGACCGTCTGGGCAACACTCCTGTATGCGCCCTGGTCAACAATAAGGCGGAAGCTCTCTCCTACCCCCTTTACGCTCCGAAGCAGATCGAGTTTGTCGATGCAGCCTCCCCGACCGGGCGCCGAGCTGTCGTGCGCTCGCTTTGCATGATGATGTATCGCGCTGTGGAGGAGGTGCTTCCGAGTATCTGTATGCGTATCGAGCACAGTGTCTCCCGCGGTTACTACACCCGCCTGTCGCATCCTGACGGCTCCCCCCGCGCCGTGACTGCTGACGAGGTTGCGGCCATACGCGACACCATGCGCGACCTGTCGGAGCGTGCCCTCCCCTTCGAGCGCCGGGAGAGTCTGACCAAGGATGCCTGCGAGCGCTTCCGCAGGCAGGGACTCGACGCCAAGGTGCTCCTTCTGGAGACTACTCATGATCTCTACACGACATACTACGAGCTGGACGGTCTCTGTGACAGCTACTACGGACCGCTGGTGAGCGACACCGGCATGCTCAAGGTCTTCGACCTCATACCCTTCAAGGAGGGGATGCTGCTTCTTCCCCCCGATGCGGAGGATCTCTCGCGTCCCGCTACCCCGGTGGAGCAGGAGAAGATGTATCGCGCCTTCACGGATTATCTGAAATTCAACCGCGTCATCCGCGTTTCGGATGCAGGGCAACTCAATGTGGCGGTTCAGGAGCGACGCACCGCCGAACTCATCAACGTGGCCGAGGCCATGCACGACAAACTGCTCGGGCGCATCAGCGACGACATCACGGAGCGCAACCGCCACGGGGGTGCCCGTATCATCACCCTGGCCGGCCCCTCCTCGTCGGGTAAGACCACCACGACCAAGCGCCTCGCCATCCAGCTGATGACCAACCTGATGACACCGCGCATGATATCGCTCGACGATTACTTCGTCGACCGTGAACACACCCCGCGTGACTCCTCGGGCGACTACGACTATGAGCATCTGCACGCCCTGGACCTCGACCGGCTGCACTCCGACCTGAAGCGTCTACTCGCCGGGGAGACCATCAACCTCCCCACCTACAGCTTCGAGCTGGGACGCCGGGTGGAACGCGAGCGGCCTCTCCACCTCGAACCGGGCAATGTCCTGCTGCTCGAAGGTATCCACGGCCTGAATCCGGAGCTTACCGCCGGTCTCTGTGATGATGAGGTCTATAAAGTCTACGTCTCGGCCCTCACGACCCTCTCCATTGATGAGCACAACTGGATATCGACTACCGACAGCCGTCTGTTGCGCCGACTCGTGCGTGACCACAAATATCGCCACACCTCCGCTCTCGACACGCTGCGCCGCTGGCCCAGTGTGCGCCGCGGTGAGGAGAAATGGATCTTCCCGTTTCAGGAAAACGCCGACGCCACCTTCAACTCCTCCCTCATCTTCGAGCTCGGGGTGATGAAGGATTACGCCGAGCCCCTGCTTCGACAGGTGCCTCACGATGTGCCCCAGTATGCCGACGCCTACCGCCTGCTCAAACTCCTCTCCTACTTCACCTCCATCCCCGCTGACCAAGTCCCGGCCACCTCACTGCTCAGGGAGTTCCTGGGGGGCTCCTCGTTTCATTATTGAGTTGAAGACCTCGACTCAGCCCGGATTTTTTGACCCCACTGATTGACTTATGAAAGACTTCACCGAACAGGATATAGAGCGCATCGAGCAGATCATCGACGAGCAGAATGTCTACGAGGCCCGCGAGGAACTCCGCGACCTCCACCCCGCCGATATCGCCGAGCTTTTTCAGAGTCTCGACCTGCGCCAGGCCGAGTGGCTCTTCAATCTCATCGAAGACCCGGAGCAGAAGGCCGACGTCCTCATGGAGCTCGACGAGGATGACCGCAAGAAGATACTTGAGACTCTCGACCCGGAGCAGATCGGCCACTATATCGACCTGCTTGACACCGACGACGCCGTCGACCTCATCCAGGAGCTCGACAAGGAGGAGCGCGAGGAGGTCATACAACATATCGACAACATGGAGCAGGCCGGCGACATCGTGGACCTGCTGCAATATGACGAAGATACCGCCGGCGGTCTGATGGGCACGGAGTTCATCTCCGTCAATGAAAACTGGTCCATGCCGGAGTGTCTCAAGGAGATGCGCCGGCAGGCGGAGGATCTGGATGATATATACTACGTCTATGTGGTGGATAATGACAATCGCCTGAAAGGTGTCCTCCCCCTCAAAAAGATGATCACCCACCCCTCGGTCTCCAAGATTAAGCATGTCATGAATCCCGATCCGGTGTCGGTCCACACCGATACCCCCATTGACGACCTGGCCATCGACTTCGAGAAGTATGACCTCGTGGCTATGCCAGTCGTCGACAGTATCGGGCGACTCGTCGGTCAGATCACGGTCGACGACGTCATGGATGAGGTGCGCGAGCAGAGCGAACGTGACTATCAGTTGGCCTCGGGTATTACCTCCGATGTGGACGCCGACGACTCGATCTTCGCCCAGACCAAGGCGCGCATACCCTGGCTCCTTATCGGTATCATAGGCGGTCTGGTCAATTCGGTAATCCTGACCGGATTTGAGGCCCAGATTGCCGCTGTAACCACCCTGGCCATCTTCATCCCCCTTATCGGTGGCACGGGTGGTAACGTCGGAGTGCAGGCATCGGCTATCGTCGTCCAGGGTCTGGCCAACGGTCGCCTCGACCTGGCCGACTCCTGGCGCCAGATCGGACGCGAGACCCTCGTGGCCCTTCTCAACGCCATCGTCATCTCGGCCGTAGCCTTGGGCTATGTGTTGCTGACACAGCCGAAGATGTATGCCGTGGCGCTGGCCGTGGCCTGCTCCCTCTTCTGCGTGGTGATATTCGCCACCGTCTTCGGGACCCTGGTCCCCCTGACTCTGGAGAAGATGAAGATTAACCCGGCACTGGCCACCGGCCCCTTTATCCAGATCACCAACGATGTCGTCGGCCTCCTCATCTACGTCGGCATGTCGACATGGATGCTCCGTCTGATTCCGATTTGATAATGTTGAATTTTGAATTGGAGTCATCGGAATTAATTGGAATTAATGGTATTATTAGAATAATTGGAGTTATTGGATTAATCGGGATTTATCCCGACTCCAATTATGAATTATGAATTGTGAATTATGAATTCAATAAAGGAAACCCCGCTGATGAAGCAGTATTTCGAGATGAAACGCAAGCATCCCGACGCCATACTGCTGTTTCGTGTCGGCGACTTCTACGAGACCTTTTCAGAAGATGCCGTGGCAGCAAGCGAGATCCTGGGTATCACCCTGACGCGCCGCGCCAACGGGGCTGCAAGTCATGTGGAACTTGCCGGGTTTCCTCACCACGCTCTCGACACCTATCTGCCGAAGCTGGTGCGCGCAGGTCGCCGTGTGGCCATCTGCGAGCAGCTCGAAGACCCCCGTCTGACCAAGAAACTCGTCAAGCGCGGCATCACCGAGCTTGTCACTCCGGGTGTCAACACCAATGATACCACCATCGACGCCCGTTCATTCAATTTCCTGGCGGGTATCCATTTCCAGCTTCCCCGCCGCTCCTCCGACCCGCTGATTGTCGGTCTGGCATATCTCGATATTACGACCGGTGAATTTCACTGTATGCAGGGGACACCCGAGGAGATCGACAAGCACCTGGCAGCCATACAGCCCAAGGAGTTACTGCGGATGCACGGTTCGCGGGCCTTGTGTGAGGAGCATCTGCACTGCCGCTGCTCCGTCTTCGAGCTGGATGACTGGGTCTATACCCGCGACGCCGCCGAGCGCCGTCTGCTCAAGCATTTCGCAACCTCTTCGCTCAAGGGGTTCGGCATTGATGATCAGGATGCCGCCGTCATAGCCGCCGGAAGCCTGCTGCATTATCTCGACAGTACGGCCCACACCAACGTGGCCCACATCACCACCCTCTCCCGGGTCGACGATTCGCGTATACTCCAACTCGACCGCTTCACGATCCGCAATCTCGAACTGATCCGTCCGATAGCCCCCGACGGGATGACCCTCTTCGATGTCCTCGACCGCACCGTGACCACGATGGGCTCACGTATGCTGCAAAGCTGGATTCAGTTTCCGCTGGTAGACCGCACCGCCATCGAGCGGCGCCAGTCCGGTGTGCAGACCTTCTTCGATACTCCTCAGCTCAGCGAGGAGACCCACACCCTGCTGAAAGGTATCGGTGACCTGCTGCGCATGTCCTCGCGTGCCTGCAACCGCAGGTCCACGCCGCGTGACCTCTTAGGTCTGGCCTCATCCCTCGAACAGACGGCCCTGCTGCGCAACCTACTGCGCGATTCGGGGGCGCAGGTGCTTCGCGATCTGACGACCTCTATGCCCGACTGCTCGGAGGTGGTGGCCGATATCCGCAAGACCATTCATCCTGATGCCTCCCAACCGGGCAAAGGCCCGGTCATCGCTCCGGGTGTCAGCGAGGAGCTCGACCGCCTGCGCAACCTCTCGGCCAATGCCCGCGAGACCCTCGCCTCTATCGAGCGCCGCGAGGCAGAAGCCACCGGCATCACGTCGCTGAAAATCGGATTCAACAACGTCTTCGGATACTATATCGAGGTGCGCAACACTCACCGCGACAAGGTCCCCGACTCATGGACCCGCAAGCAGACCCTCACCTCGGCTGAGCGCTACATAACCCCCGAGCTCAAGGAACTCGAACAGACCCTCGCCTCAGCCGGAGACAGAATTGCCATTATCGAGTCGGATCTCTTCAATGAGCTGCTCAACCGCCTGGCCCTTCACGCCGCCCCTCTCGCCGCTACGGCCAAAGCTGTCTCCACCGTTGACTGCTATTGCGCCCTTGCCACCGTTGCCACCGAATATGGTTACAGTCGGCCCGAAATCACCGATACGGATGTCATTGATATCGTGGATGGTCGGCATCCGGTCATCGAGCGCCGCCTCCCCCCGGGGGAACCCTATGTGCCCAACTCTCTGCGTCTGGATTGTGACAACAATCAGATCATGATGATCACGGGTCCCAACATGAGCGGTAAGTCGGCTCTCCTGCGCCAGACAGCCCTGATCGTGCTGCTGGCCCACATCGGAAGTTTCGTCCCCGCCCGCAAGGCCTCTATCGGCATCATCGACAAGATATTTACTCGTGTGGGTGCTTCTGACAATATATCCTCGGGTGAGTCGACATTTATGGTGGAGATGAATGAGGCGGCCGCCATCCTCAACAATATGGGACCCCGCTCCCTAATCCTCTTCGACGAACTCGGACGCGGCACCTCGACCTACGACGGTATATCCATCGCTTGGGCCATCGTGGAGCATATCCACGACAACGGACGATGCCGTCCGAAGACACTCTTCGCCACTCACTACCATGAGCTCAACGACATGGAGGCTCTCTTTGAGCGTATCCACAATTTCAATGTGGCCGTCAGTGAGATCGACGGGCGGGTAGTCTTCATGCGCACGTTACAACCGGGAGGCTCGGAACACTCGTTTGGTATACATGTCGCACGTCTTGCCGGAATGCCCCGGGCCATCGTGAAGCGCGCCGACGAGGTGCTCCACCGGCTCGAAGCCTCCGCCTCCCGTTCCGTAGAGGAGGATGACGGAGCGGAAACCGCCACGCAGGATAATAAAGGGGATTCCTCCTCCCCAAGAGGGTCTGCCGGGCCGAAGGTGTGCCGGGCCGCCACATCAGGGATGGAACGCACCTCTACCGACGGATACCAGCTCTCTCTCTTCCAGCTCGACGATCCGCTGCTCTCGCAGGTACGCGATGCCCTGCTCGATATCGACATCGACAACCTCACCCCCCTCCAGGCCCTCGCCAAACTCCACGACCTCCAGGGCCTCCTGCGCGGTCACGACTGATACAACCGCCCCGCCGGAAACCGTACTTGTCAGGCACAGTCTAAACCATATAGTGCTTCCATATGTAATACAATATAGAGATAATTACACTAAACGATACTTTATTATGGAAAACACTGTCAACAATGCCGCCGGTAACGCCGAGGCCATAGAGGGTCTGCTGAATCAGGCCAAGAATAATCTTATAGCCGATATGGCAGGCAGAGGTCTCGCCGCCATCATATGGGATAACGCCACCGCCGGATTCCATTATCTTCCGGTTGCCACATTGGGTGAGGGTAAAGTCGTCAATATAAGCGGGCTCTATGCCTATGACGGTGAATTGTACCTTATCGAGGAGGATTGCGCAAAAGCCAATATCGACCGTTACTACGACCAAGACTCGCAGGTGCGCCCGACGGTCGTCACCCTGACCCCATCGGTAGCCGCAGGCGATCTCGGTACTCCCACCCCTGAGGATGGATTTACTCAGACGGCCACACTTGAAGAGTGGCTCGGCATCGCCGACTGCTACTTCGAAGCTCTCGCCGAGGCGTAAGGTGCCTCGGCTTCGCAAGAAATACCGACGCTGTGGCGTGGACCTCAGCCTGCTGCCATAGTCCGGAGCAGGCATCCCCCTTTCAATATCATTAACAGAGGGTTAGTGTTATTTAACTTAAAAATGTAGGAATCCGCGTCACCATGTTGTAACTTTGTATCGGGAAAACAGCGAGCCTGTTTTCCTGATGCATATACGCGTGTATACGGCTCATCATCCTGCCTGAAGCAGAAGAGCCGATGACTACACACGTCCGTATAAGGCTGAGAAGTCCGTGAGGACTGGCAGAAAGAATTTGTACTTGAATTTTGGTTATAGAGGGGCCGGAGTCCTTGTGAAAAGACTCCGGTCCCACCTGTATTTAGGCTCCACTTCGAGTAAACCCCTACTCTCGACACTTTATGTACCGTGAATACGGCTTGCGCCTTTATTTTATCGAAGGGTTATCCTACACATTAGATTTTAATTGGCGGTTTCACTCGGCAAATTGTGGCAATTTCACTCGGCTAATTGCACTGTCCCACGAAAAGTAGACACCAAAAATTTTAACGATTAATTGGAGTTTTGTTTCTACGTTCTATGGTGCATCCGAATTTCTTAAAATAATTCTCTTAGCAAATAAGGTCATAAGCCTCCATAAATCACAAATACTTAGTATATAATAAATTACAGCATACACAAATAATAAATGAGGCACATGCGAATTTTTTTTCGCCTCCCTACTTGCATACTGCGTAAGAACTGTCTATAATACACATCTCAGAGCCCACGAGACGTAGCGGAATATCGTCTGCCGTCTTCTGCTTGAAAAAAA
>CAMWHX010000043.1 GCA_947174155.1 uncultured Porphyromonadaceae bacterium | reverse complement strand
TCACACGCGCGTGTGAGTCGGATGAAGTCTTCGACGCCGAGCCTCTCGGGGCGCTGAGCCATCAGGGGATCCTGAAGCATCGCGCTCCCGGGGGGGAGGAGTCCGCCAATACTGTTGCGCAGTGTCTTGCGGCGCTGACCGAAGGCGGTCTTCACAACGGTCTTGAATTTCGCCTCGTCGCATCCGAGCGACGTACGCGAATTTCGCGTCAGACGGATAACTCCGCTACGCACCTTGGGCGGGGGATTGAAGACACCCGGCTCGACGGTGAAGAGATACTTGCAGTCATACCACGCCTGGAGCAGCACCGAGAGTATCCCGTAGACCTTGCTACCGGGAGCGGAGCATATACGCTCGGCGACCTCTTTCTGGAGCATGCCGGCCACGACGGGAATCATCTCCTTGTAGTCCAACACTTTGAAGAATATCTGCGAGGAAATATTGTAGGGATAATTGCCTATGAGTGCGAAGTCATGACCATCATAGAGAGATGAGAGATCCAGGCGCAGGAAGTCACCCTCGACAACCTGCAGTGCCGGCATCTCGCGTCCGAGATACCCGACACTCTCGCTGTCAAGCTCGACAGCCTTGACCGTGCGACCGGCGTCTACCAGAAAACGGGTCAACACCCCCATACCGGGACCGACCTCCACAACGGGCAATTCACCCCACCCTCTCTCCCCCTCGCCGAGAGCTTCGGGGGAAATCGTGTCGGCTATGCGACGGGCAACGTTGAGATCCGTCAGGAAGTGCTGCCCGAGAGCCTTCTTGGCTCGTACTTGTGTCATAATTTATACTGTGTACTTGAATTATCTTTTTTCAAAGTTCTAACAATCAGTCACCCCGATTTGTTAGAAGCGCTCACTTATGCCCTCCCCGGGGATCGGAGTCTCGGGTGCGCTCACTTATGCCCCGTGGAGGGTTGACGCCGCAGAATGTCGCGAAGGCCCGAGAGGTGTGCCCTTAGACCCTCGGCGTCACGACGGGCGATAAGTCCGCGCAGGTGCTCCAGCGACTGCTGCATCTCCTCGAGGCGCTTGTCGGTGTTGGGATTGAAGAGTATCTCCTGGAGCAGGAAGTCATCCTCGCTCAGCAGACCTCGGGCTATGGCGAGATGACGGTTGAAGGTGGTGCCGGGGACGTCCTGACGCTCCATACCCTCGACAAATAGCATCGTGGAGGCAAACGGCAGGGAGAGGGTGTAGGAGGTGGTGCGGTCATGTTCGGCAAAACTGTAATCCGCGATATTAAGATGCAGCCCCTCATACAATTTGCGGAAAAAGTCGCGTCCCTCCTCGTCACCCTCGGTGATGATGATAGCGTTTTCGTTGGAGAGATTGGAGAGGGAGGCGAAGGTAGGGCCAAACATAGGATGTGTGCTGACAAACCTGTGGCCGCACCCGGCATAATACTCCGGCAGTCCGGTCTTGACAGATGCTATATCGCTCAGCAGCGTGTGAGGCGGGAGGTGAGGCACGACCTTCTCGAATGCCGGTATCGTATACTTGACCGTAGCGGCGTTGATCACCATATCCGGTGCGAACTCATCCACCTCATCGAGAGAGCCGAACCGCCGGCAGTTGAAGGTATACAGCAGTCGCTTCGGCTCGATATCAAAGATAGCCATCTCGTGTCCCTGATCCGAAAGGAGGTCACAGAAGAACTTCCCCATCTTCCCGGCCCCGATTATCAATATCTTGTACTTCCTCATTTCTATTAACGCCATGAAAGTCTTTTCTAATTAACGCGAAAAAGCCCGAAGATGGGGTGAAATCCTCAAATTTTACTGATTTTGAGGATTTCATTCCTCAAATTTCGATGATTTTGAGGATTCCATTCCTCAAAATCCATTTTCGGCTTACGCTGACTCCCGGTTTTATAAAGCTGAATCAAGTCCCCATGTTACAGAAAGATGGTCATGAAAGCCGGCAAAAGAATTATATCGCCCTCCTTGCGCAGATCCTTTGTATATATAAGATAGTTCCGGAGGATTCGATCGGAATACTTGGTCTTGAAAGCATCCAGTGATGCGTGAGTCCTGTATCCGGATGACTTGACCTCTATAGGACAGATTTTCTTGCCGTTCGTCAACAGGAAATCAATCTCGTAGTTATGCTTGCCGTTTTCATGCGGCCACGTATAATAAAACAACTTGTGCCCATTTGCCGTAAGTATCTGAGCCACAATATTCTCATATACGTATCCGAGATCTGCCGACAATTTGTCAGACAGCAACTTTTGGTAAATCTCGTTATCGGATGTGTCACGATCCCAAAAAGCGAGTGTAATAAAGAGACCCGTATCCCCTAAGTACATCTTATAGCGGTCGTAATCAGCATGAAGTGCCAGACCTACATTCGGGTCATCGGCATGGTGCGAGATATTGACGGTAAGACTATCCTCCAGTTCCCTCAGCATTTCAGCTTCCCTGTCATCATCGATCCCGTATCCTATAATCGTTCGTGTCTGGAAACGTGACTTGTTCTTAGCCAGTTGTGAGGGTATGGACTTGAAGAGACGTGCCGCCCGTCCGGTAGGATCGATCTTCTCAAAATCATCCAGATAAAGTTCGATGATCTCCCGCTTCCTGGCATCCACCTCTCCCAAATTATTAGTTTCCAGATAGGATGCCACCGCCTGTGGCATCCCCCCTACCAGCATATATAGTCGGAACTTACGCATTAACTCCCGAGTGACAGCATCACCCAATGACTTGCGAGAGTCAAACATCTGTCTCATCATGGGTATTCTGCCACCATTGCCTAAGGCCCATTCAAACTCCTCATAGTCCATCGGATACATAGTCAACCTTGTCTCCTCACTGGGTATGACTATACCGGTGGTGTTCTTCCTGATTGATAGTAAGGAACCTGTCTCGATATAATCATACCTGTGGTCCTTGACCAAGTATTTGATGGCTTGTCTGACCTTTGGACACATTTGAATCTCGTCGAAGATAATCACCGACTTTCGCTCCTTCAACTGTACGCCGTATATGAACTGCAGTCGCATGAAAAACGTATCACGATCAGAGATATTCTCCACTGCCTCCCATACTGCAGCGGGGGCATCCGCGAAGTCCACTACGATATAGCTTTCATACTCGTTTCGTGCAAACTCCTCAGCAACAGTTGATTTTCCCACACGTCGTGCGCCCTTGATCAGCAGTGCCGTCGATCCGTCACGTTGCTGTTTCCACTCCAACATTTTGGAGTATATCTTGCGTTTGAATATCCTCATAGGTTATCCTTTCGTTATCTTCCGCAAAGATAGCGATTTAAGTCCATTCCTCAAAATTTAATCGGCCTAAAACCTACAAATTCTCACTTTTTTATTCCGGAAAAACCTACAAATTCTCACTTTTCTGACTCTACCCGCATTTCCGGTTCATGAAGCCGAATCAAGCCGACGATACGGGCCGGATACATAACCCTGCTACGCGGGGCTGAGGGAATCCTCCTTGATGTCGGGATTGATGGATTTCAGCACCGATATAAACCCGGCCTGATCTTCGGGAGACACGTAGCCCCAATTCCTCTTGCCGTATTTCAGGCCAATTCGTTTTGCCGACAGAGCCGGAGAGGAAAGAACAGTGGACTTATGTGTGATCTCACTAATTTTGGAAACGGGCAAATCCATCCGGAATAATACCCCGCATCGGATATGAAGCTTATCCCCCTCCACAGTGTAATCCGTGTGCAGAAGCATATCATAACACATCACCAGACCCACCCCAAGCAGGGATATATCGATCAGTAGAACCCAAGTCGAAGTGTAGCAAAGATAAATCGACCCCAGGAAAGCCAAAGTCATCCCCACACAAAACCACAGATACCACCGCGCTACCTTCGATTTAAAAACCATCTTCATAATATTATCCTTTCTAAGTATAGTAGTAGATATAATTCATATAGTAGATACAGTACTAGCCACTTAGTGTCATAGATCGGATTTGAGGAAATCGCGCAGGTGGATGTGGCGGATGCCGGGGTAGTCAGGGAGGTCACCGCCGACGGGATCCATTGATACCACGTATTTGGGATAATTGTCCTTGATGCCGGCAAGATTGCCAAATTCTCTGGTGATCGTCTCCTCGGATGCGAGCAGATATGCAACTTGGATGTATAAGGTTCTGTCTCCCTTAGTAGCTACAAAATCCACCTCTCCGGCTCTGAGGATACCGACTGTGACTTTATACCCCTGAGTCAATAAGTGCAGATACACTACATTTTCCATTATCTTCTCGATACTCCCGCGCAGATTGAATCCACACAGATAGTTGCGCAAGCCGTGATCTGCAAAGTAATATTTGAATATTGACTCAAACAGCTTCTTGCCGTGTATGTCATAACGTGCAACCGGATTTATAATCAACGCCTTGCAGAGATACCCGATATACCCGGATGTCACAACCTCTGAAACTTTCTCTCCGCGTGATTTCATAAACTTCACAATGCTGCCGGTTGAGAATAGCTTTCCGTCATTATCAGCAATAAATCGGGATAGGTTTTCCATAAACGGCACGTTCCGGACCTCCTCCCTGGTGATTATATCACGCATCATGATGGTATTATACACACCCTGGAGATAGTCCCTGACATGGATCTCATCATCTATATTGTACATTCTGAGCCCCGGAAGCCCACCGACACGCAGGTAATCGCTGAGTGACTTTTCAGAGTCAGTCAACCCGTGAAATTCGAGAAACTCACGGTAGTCAAGACCGTATATGGGAATCTCTATATACCTGCCGGCAAGCCGCGTACTCAGCTCGGATGAAAAAATATACGCATTACTCCCCGTGGCTATAACCTGACAACGCTCTTCGGCATATAAGCTCCGGAGCGCATCTTCATAATTCTCAATATCCTGAACCTCATCAATAAGAAGATAATTGTCTCCACCGACCGAAAATTTTGGAGAAACATAATCATAAAGCTCCTTGGCATCGGTGATGTGACCAAATTCAAGAAGCTCCTTATTGATGTATACCACAGTGACACCGGGCCTATTTTCTTCAAGCCACTGCCGGACCTGACGCAACATATAACTCTTGCCGACCCTACGTTGGCCGACAAGTATGATCATCATACCTCTGTTCAGATGAGTTATGATACGATTGAGATATCGCTGACGAATGATTATATCCATACTCTTGGCTTTTTCATCTGCAAAGTTACCGATTTATACATCGCAAACCAAGCATATTTGTCGGTTTTGCGATGTATACTTCGATAAAGCCGCAGTTTTTGTCGATTTTACGATCTATAGATCGTAAAATCTCACTTTTCCCCCTCACGAGGCCAGAGGGCGTGGAAGTGATGTACCGGACCGTGGCCGTGCCCGATACGGTAGCAGGCTCCGTGGCGGATAGCCTCGGAGATGTAGCTGATGGCATATGTCACAGCGTCGGCAAGAGTATGTCCGTGGGCGAGAAAGGAGGCTATGGCGGAGGAGAGGGTGCACCCCGTGCCGTGGGTGTTGACGGTCTCATATCGGGGGGAGGTGATACGCATCACCTTGCCGGTCTCGGCGTCGTAGAGCACATCCGTCATCCCCTTCCCTTGCAGATGTCCACCTTTCAGCAGCACGGAGACTCCATACAGCCGGTGGAGGGTATAGGCTACCTCCTCCATGACGTCATCATCCCGAATTGACGCGCCACTCAATATCTCGGCCTCCGGAATATTAGGCGTTATGATGCGGGCACGCGGCAGAAGTGACTCCCGCAGCGTCGCGATAGCCTCCGGCTCCAATAGCTGATCGCCGGAGGTAGCTACCATCACCGGATCCACCACTATTCCACTCGGTATGTCATAGCGGTCTAAGGTGTCACACACTCCCCGGATCAACTCCGAGTCATGAAGCATACCGATCTTGACGGCATCGGCTCCGATGTCGTCAAGACACGACCGAATCTGCCCGGTGACAAACTCTACCGGGATGGGATGCACACCGGTCACACCGACCGTATTCTCATCCACTACAGCTGTGACAGCTGTCATGCCGTAGCATCCGAGAGCGGAGAAGGTTTTCAGGTCAGCCTGCAGACCTGCCCCGCCGCTCGGATCACTCCCGGCTATCGAAAGAACCCTTTTGTAATTCATAATTCACAATTCATAATTCATAATTGGGAGACACCCAATTCAAAATTCAACATTCAAAATTCAACATTATCCCAGAATCTCTCCTCATGTGCCGCCCCGGCAGCATACGCCGCCGTCATTTGAGCCCGGACAGCGGGTGTTGCGCCCGCGGCAAGTCGGTCGCAGATACGGGAGGCTCGGTACGAGGCTTCGACAAACTGCGGGTCGGCGTAGGTCTCTATCCAGCGGCGATAGGGATGACCTTCAAGTGATGCCGTGCGGTATATGTGGTCGGCCACCCGCTGATAGATGACGAAACAGGGCAACACAGCCGCCATCTCGACCTCAACGGGGTCGTAGGCACGGGCTTGCAGAAAATCCGTATAGGCTCGACACGCCTCCCCGGGGTGCACGCGCGACATATCCGCATCCGCGAGAAAATCCATATGCATCCCCTCTTCGGCAGCAATACCGTCGAGGGCGAAGGTAAGCAACGATTTGCGCATATCGGCATCCTCCATACGCGACGCAATGTGAGCCAACACTCTCCCGTAGACACCGAGATAGAGCATATCCTGCTCCAGATACCGACGGAAATCCGCCGGGGGGAGTGTTCCCTCTATCAGCTTCGTCACGAAGGGGAGCCGCAGGGTGCGTCGATACGAAGGCTCCGCGCTGCGCAGTGCCTCCTCGCTCCACGTCATCATCATTACTCCTGCGCCGAACGTTTGACACCGATCACAGCTACATAATCTCCGCGATCATATCCCTCGGTCGGATCCTCCGCTTCGTGATCGGAATACAGTGGATGACGCGTGAGGGTCTGGAGATATTGCAGATCCTTGAACCCTGCCGCTGTCATAAGATCTCGCTTCTCGGCCGTGGTGCGCCAGTTGGATTCGTTGACAAACTCTATGGGATAGGGTATGGCGGGTATGGCATCCCGCAGGAGTGGATGATCCCAGGATCCGACACTCTTGGCGAGGTTGTAGAGCAATCCGTAACTACTCTCCTTGGGTATGTCGATAAGGATGAGGCGTCCCCCCTCGGGAAGGGCTTCGTAGACTCTCTCCACGGTCGAGGCGAGATCCGTGATATATCCCGGCGAACCATTGAAGAGGATGGTGTCATACTCGCCATGGCCGTAATCAGCCTCCTCGGCAGTGGCCTGCGTCACGCGTAAACCGCGCTTGCGGGCTATCTCACCCATCCCGGGGGAGGGCTCTATTCCATCGCTAATTAGTATACCGTAGCGGTCTGCCAATATGGCCTCGAAGAGGCCGCTGCCACACCCTACCGACAGTATGCGGCGGGCATCTCTGAGGGTTTCAGCCACGAGGCGCACCTCGGACTCCAATACGTTGGGGTTGTCGATAAACCACCGGTCATATTCGGTGGCGTATTTGTCAAAACCGGAAATCATAGATAATTTTGAATGTTGAATGTTGAATTTTGAATTGGGTGTCTCCCAATTATGAATTATGAATTATGAATTGTGAATTGTGAATTGTGAAGATTGAGCAGGTCGATGACGAGGAGCTGTCAGTCGAGGTGGGTGTGGATTCCGACGAGGAGTTTTATTGCGTATACGGATT
>CAMWHX010000042.1 GCA_947174155.1 uncultured Porphyromonadaceae bacterium | reverse complement strand
TATATATTGCCTCACTATACCCGCACCGGTGATACGCTTCGCGCATCACCGATACGGGCCTGATACATTAGCCTGCTCTGCAGGCTTACCTCGGTTTATCTTAAGCTCCTTAGACCACACAGTTTATTTCATCAACATGCACCGGATTTACGGTTTGATCCCGAAAATAAGGGTTGAGCGATCGTTGGTTAAAAATCCGCTGATACGATTGATCCTAAAAATGCTACTACAAAAAAAGGACTACTTTACAGTAGTCCTTTCAGTGACCCCGGTGGGGCTCGAACCCACGACCCAATGATTAAGAGTCATTTGCTCTACCAACTGAGCCACGGAGTCATTTTTGCTTCGGGGACGTCGCTGTGTTGGTGGCAGCTCCGTTGTTTCCCGTTTGCGAGTGCAAAGTTACAACCTTTTTTTGACCCCACCAAATTTTTCGGCAAAAAAATGAAAAAAATTTTTTATCGGGCGTTTTTGTAGGTAGTTTCAGATTTTTTGCCTACCTTTACCGATAATTTTGCACGGACTCCGCCCCTTTTGGACGGCAGGGTGCATGCAGAAGACCCAAAATACTGAAGTACAGACGTTTGGCACTTACGCCCGACGGATATACCGATCTGACACTATAATACTATATATAATAACATCAGTGTGATATGAACAAGACAGTGATCTATCTTGCCTTGGGTGCGGTAGCCATTTCGATGGGCAGCTGCTCCAAGAAACTGGGGGAGTTCAAGAGTGATTTCTTCAACACCACTCCGACTCCGCTTGAGACCGTGGGTGAGAATGTGCCTGCTACTATTTCGGGCAATATCCCCGCGAAATTCATGAATAAGAGCGCCAAGGTGACCGCAACTCCCGTTCTGGTATGGGCAACCGGTGCCGAGACTTTCGGCGAGGCTTCCGCCCAGCCCGTGGTTTTCCAGGGTGAGAAGGTGCGTTCAAACGGTCAGGTAATCAGCTACGATGAGGGTGGCACGGTAACCATCCCCTTCAATGTCGCCTATCAGCCTGAGATGGCCGAGAGTGACCTCTATCTGGACTTTGCCGTCGATCAGAACGGCAAGCTCTACTCCCTGCCCCGCGTGAAGGTAGGTGAGGGTGTGATCGCCACTTCGACCCTGGCTTCTCCGGCAACAGTGAAGCCTGCCGAGGCCAAGAGCAACTTCGAGCGTATCATCCAGGAGAAGTATAGCGCCGAGATCCGCTTCCTCATCAATCAGGCCAACATCCGCGCTTCGCAGACATCCCTGCCTGACTACGTAGACCTCAACAAGGAGCTGATCGCCGCCAATCAGGCTCCCAACCGTGAGATCGCCGGTATCATGGTGCACTCCTATGCATCTCCCGACGGCACTCTGGCCTTCAACACCGAGCTGGCCGAGGAGCGTGAGAACAACACCACCAAGTATATGGAGAATCAGCTGAAGAAGGATAAGATCACCGAGTTCGGCGAACTGACCTCCAGCTTCACTCCCGAGGACTGGGAGGGATTCCAGCAGCTCGTGGAGCGCAGCAACATTCAGGACAAGGACCTCATCCTCGGCGTGCTGAAGATGTATAAGGATCCCGAGCAGCGCGAGCAGGAGATCCGTAATCTTTCCGGTGTGTTCAATGAGCTGGCCGACCAGATCCTGCCTCAGCTCCGCTACTCCAAGATTGTAGCAACCATCAATGTCATCGGCAAGAGTGATCAGGAGCTTATCCAGCTCTTCGATACCGATCCCTCCAAGCTGACTGAGGATGAGATCCTGTATGTGGCTTCGCTGACCAACGACAACACCCGCAAGATGCAGGTCTATCAGAAAGCCGCAGAACTTTATCCCAACGATTACCGCAACTTCAACAACCTCGGTATGACCCAGTACGTAGCCGGTCAGTATGACAAGGCTCGTCAGAACTTCGACAAGGCTGCCCGCATGGCTCCCAACTCGAAGGAGGTAGAGATGAACCAGGGTCTTCTCTCGATGCTCGACGGCAATTACAGCAAGGCTCAGGAGCAGCTGGGTGCCGCTGCCGGCGTGCCTGAGGCTGCTCAGGCTCTCGGTGTCTACTACCTGGCTCAGGGTGATCTCTCGAAGGCCGCTTCGACCATGGGTAAGGCTGCAACCAACAACTCCGCTCTGGCTCAGATCCTCTCCAAGGATTACGCTGCAGCTCAGGCTACCCTGAACGCTATCCCCAACGCTGACGCCACCACTTACTATCTGATGGCCGTGCTTGGTGCCCGCACCAACAACGAGCAGATGGTCCTCTCCAACTTGCAGAAGGCTGCCCAGCTTGACAGCAGCATCCTGGACAAGGCTCGTCGTGACATGGAGTTCAGCTCCTACAACCTGAATTTCTAAATCTACCGTTTCGGCTTCCCTCCCCGGAAGCCACAGACATGAAAAAGGGAGCGCCCGAATCGCCGGGTGCTCCCTTTTTCAGTATCTCTACCTCTGCTTCTCAGTATCTCTACCTCTGCGGGAGATAGATATGTATTGGTAGGGGTGTGTATATAAAGGCGGGTGGTATCCGATGATATCAAGTTTACAGTGTCCCCTGCTCAATAAGGGTAGCCACACGCTCTATTATGGCGTCCTCCTCGTTTTTGTCCGGGTGGAAACCGGCCTTCATATTCATGCCGAAGAAGCGACCGAAAGTCTGCCAGAATCCGGCGCGGAAAGATCCCAGGAAGGCCTTCACGATATTATAGGAACTCTGGTCAGTCTCGCGATTGATGAGTTTCAGGAGCACCTTCCCCTGATTCTTGGTCATATTCTTCATCACAGGCTTATACTGCTCGAAGATATCCTTCTCCAAGCGTTTCAAGTGAGCCTCACGCTGCTTCTTATCCGGGATAGTCTGAATATACTCGTAGGTCTCGCAAAGAGTGGCGAATGCCAGTTTCGCGTAGGGGAGAGTCTTCCTCACATCGCGCACCGTGCGCCAATAGAACTCCTCCTGCTTCTTGCTTTTGAATTTCAGCGGAGGATAGACATACAGATCGCGTATATAGGTCATGCGTACCGTGTCGCCATACTCATCGACAAAGCGATAGTAACCCGTATAGACTTTGACGTCGACCTTCGGTTCGCGGGCCTCCGTCTGCTGAGCATGGGAATATCCCGTCCCGGCAAGCAGAGATATGAGGATGGCGACGACGGGAAGCACACGCGCCAGCAGAGCCAATGCGCCGCGGCGCCCCTGACGCATCATCAGCTCTATGGCCGAGCGCCCGAATCCGGTCTCCGTGGCGGCACGGCGTGCCTCCTCTCCGGTTCGCCTCAGAGCCTCCGGATCGGCTTCATGTAAGGCTTTGATGGCTCCGCTAAGGTCAAGAGAGAGACATACATGCTCATGCAGACTCTCCGAGAGAGCAGACAGAGGTACAGACCCCTCAGGGGCAGAAGCTACCCGGTCAAGCAGACCATTTATCATAGGGTAGAAATGATCAAAATAAGGGGTACGCCCATACGCAGCCGAGATGGCACCGGCATGGACATGCGGCCAGCGACCATGAAGCGAGAGTGTGACCGAACAGGGGGAGACTCTGCGGGCAGCCCGTGCGCCACCCGATAGGGCAGCCGTAAGCAACGCATCCTCACCCCCGGCATCCCCTATGCAGGCACGGGCGAAGTCACGAGCCCCGGCGATCTTACAGGTGTCATTGGCACGGCGGCGCGCCTCACCCTCACCGAGACCTTCGTAGAGAGCCTCCGCATATACAGTATACCACTCCGCCGATGCCATATATGGCACCGGCGGAAGTGACGGATTCAGTGTGTGGAGAGATAACTTATCGGTCATTTCCAATTCTTGGCTTCTGATTTATCCTTGTCCGGATTTGCCGATTTCAGGATACGGTTCCAACGGATCTTGCCGTCGAGCAGTGATCGCTCCTCGTCAAAGGATATGAGCACGAACATCGGACTACCCACTATATGATCTTCCGGCACGGGACCCCAATAGCGGGAATCGAGCGAACGGTCACGGTTGTCACCCTCCATCCAGTAGTAGTCCATCTTGAAGGTGTACCACTCCGTCGGCTCCCCGTTGATATACATTTTACCGTCACGAAGCTCCACCTTGTTGCCCTCGTAGGTCTCGATAAGGCGGCGGTAGAAATGGAGGTTATAGGGAGTAACCTTGAGGGTCATACCCTTCTTCGGGAGCCAGAATTCACCCATGTCCGTGCGTGTCCAGCCGTAGGGGGCACCCAGAGGGTAAACACCCGATAGGTCATAGAGACCGCTGTCGGACTCACGCACCAGCGGACCGGTCACCTCGGACCACTTCTCCACTGTGGCCTTGGCGGCAACGGTGAGAGGCACATCATAGAAGAGTGTGCCGTTACGGGGGTCAGTCTGTGGTCCCTGACCCCGATCCTCAAGCCGCACACCCAGTTGACGCCACTTCTCATCGGCTATAGGACCGGAGACAGGTATGATATAGTTATACTGCACGTTGTCGGCATCATCTATGGCTTGGCCGTTGATATATATGACGTCATTCTTGATCTGCACACGGTCACCGGGGAGACCGATCGTGCGCTTCACATAGTTCTCACGACGGTCTACGGGACGCACTACAAGATCCCCGAATATCTCCGGATGTTCCAGTATATAGGCTTTCGGATTCTCCACTCCACGCTGTCGCAGGTCGTAGCAAATCTGATAATAGTCGGGGTTGGGAATCTTGGTGCAGACCGTGTCCCCCTGCGGGAAGTTGAAGACCACGATATCACCGCGCTCTACGGATCGTAAACCCTTCAGACGGTGATACTCCAGCTGAGGATTGTCGATATAGCTCTTGGTGTTGATGATGGGGAGGGTGTGCTGAGCCAGCGGGAAGTGCAGAGGAGTCTGCGGCACACGCGGTCCGTAGAGCATCTTGTTGACCCACAGATAGTCACCCACAAGAAGCGACTTCTCAAGCGAGGAGGAGGGTATCTTGTAGTTCTGCCCGATGAAGGCGAAGATCATGTAGACCAGGATGAGGGCGTAGATGATCGCATCGAGCCATGACAGGATGGTACGCACGGGCCCTTTGGTGTTTTTCCACCAGGTCCAGGGTATGTATGAGGTGAGATAAATATCTATGAGAAGGAGCCAGATGAGACCCAACCAGGGATTACCCATCCAGATGACCCATAGGAAGAAGAGTATAGAGACTATGGTGAAGCGTATCCAGCGGGTCTTCTTGACGGCTGCCAGACGGTTGCGCAGATCTTTAGGCATTGTAGTTTGACGGATTGAAAAGTAGATTTATATCAGCTATCGCGCTCAGATATCAAGCACCTCGGCCATGGTATGGAAACCAGTCTTCCCCTTGAGCCACTCGGCGGCAAGGACGGCACCTAAGGCAAATCCGGCGCGCGACTTCGCGCTGTGGGTGATGGTGATCGTGTCCTGCGGAGAGTCCCAGGTGATGGAGTGAATGCCGGGCACCTCACCCTCGCGTCGGTGAGCCACCGGAAGCACCCCCCCGGCCTTAACCGACGCCTCACCCTGAGGCTCGGCCCACGAGGATATACGGTCCGTATCGGCTACGATCTCCTCTGCAAGAGTGATGGCCGTCCCGGAGGGATGATCGAGTTTGTGAATATGATGCACCTCCATCATTGAGGGATCATACTGCGGGAAGCGGTTCATCAGCTTTGACAGATAGCGGTTCATGGCCATGAAGATATTGACCCCGACCGAGAAGTTGGATGACCATAGCAGGGTGCCCGCACCCTTGTCACACATATCCTTGATTTCCGGCATCGAATCGAGCCATCCCGTGGTGCCGGATACGACAGGGACACCCGCGGCGAAGGCCTGCAAGTAGTTGTCTACGGCAGCCGTAGGGATGGAGAATTCTATGGCCACGTCGGCACTGCGGAATTCCTTCGAAGCAAACTTGTCGTCGTCACCCGTATCGATGACACACACTATCTCGTGACCGCGGCTACGGGCCACCTCTTCTATGGCCCGGCCCATCCGGCCGTAACCGATAATAGCAATCTTCATAATTTCGCGTCCGTTTTTTTAATCTCCGGACTACCTATAAAACCTGATAAAGTGCGGTTTATTGCCTTCCGCCACAACTCGTATGACCCGCTGCGCCATCCCCGACACGGCTCTCACGACCATCTTCCCCGTCAACATCTCAGAATCCGAAGGCCACGTTGTCGACATAGAAGGTCAGCCCCTCAGTGCCTACATAGGGCTCGCCACAGCTCGATGAGAGCATTACGAGTACATGTGTCGGAGTTGCTCCGGCCTCATCCCAGCCCACCTCCTGCACGGGTACGAGTTTCCCCTTTGAATTGCGTGCGTAGTATGCCTTCTCTCCGTTGAGCAGCCCCATCCAGGGTTTATAAAACGGCTGTTTGGTGATATCGCCGTAATGTATAGGCAACTGATGACCCTTGACCCAAGGGGTAGTTTTACCGAAACGCTCACGTCCTGTGCCCACCCGCTTGGCATAAAGATTACCGTTCTTATCCTCCCAACGACGCTGCAGAAGCACATAGGCCTCGGCGTTATCATGGCCGTTGAGAGTCTTCTTGCCTCCGAATCCGGTCGACTTCACGCGTGTATTGGTAGCCGGCATCTCCAGCTTGTAGTCAAACACGAGAGCTTTGGGACGTTTGGTATACGGTACACCCATCTCCATCTTGGCGAAGGGCTGTTTGGTACCGGTTATGGGTTCGTTGATCTGACCCAGGAATATGGTACCGGCCACCATCACATCCATGTTGACGATACCGAGCACCTTGACATTATCCATCTTAGCCTCAAGACGCGCACACTTATTCCCCCCTCCCCGGTCGGCAGGTGTCACGGCATTGGATCCCTTCACAATACCCGAGACCTTGGCATAGACATTACTCGTGGCCCACGGAGATCCTCCAAGATTCTTATATGGCTTGTTGCCGGTCAGCGACTGAGCAGGTCCGATCTCATACAGAGTCTTGTGCTTACCTCCAAGGAGCGCCGACTCATGGATATCTCGGGATACCCATGACGAAAAATCACCATATTTCACCGGCTCGAGACACAGCGTCTCGCCGTGTACCGCAACGCTTCCCGCAAGCAGCATGGATAATAGAAAAAAACGTATACTCATATGGATACAATCAGATATAGTTGGCGTGGATCAGACCGTGTGACCGCATACCGCCATATAAATAACAATGAATATGGTGTGAATAGTTGGGAATGATACGGATTTTGCTTACTTTTGCATAGTGAAACTTTCCAACATCTGAAACCATGTATAAAATCATAAGCAAACGTGTGCTCTCGCCGGCCATCACTGAGATGAAAGTGCTGGCTCCACGTGTGGCCTCGTCGGCCCTGCCGGGACAGTTTGTCATCGTGCGCGTCGATGAAGAGGGTGAACGTATCCCTCTGACTATCTGCGACTACGATGCTGAGGCAGGCACCGTCACTATCGTAACCCAAAGTGTAGGCTACTCCTCCGGCAAGATCAATGCCTTGGAGGAGGGTGATTCATTTGCAGACTTCGCCGGTCCTCTGGGGCGTCCCTCGGATCTCGTGGAGATGCCGGCGGAGGAACTCGCAAAGAAACGTGTCCTCTTCGTAGCGGGAGGTGTCGGCACAGCTCCCGTCTATCCCCAGGCCAAGTGGCTGCATGACCACGGGGTGGAGTGTGATGTCATCATCGGTGCCAAGACCAAGGATCTCTTCACCTATGTAGAAGAGATGAAACGTGTGGCACGTGTACACTTAGCTACCGACGATGGTACCGAGGGTTTTCACGGTATGGTGACCGGACTCATGGAGCAACTCATCGAGAAGGGGG
>CAMWHX010000041.1 GCA_947174155.1 uncultured Porphyromonadaceae bacterium | reverse complement strand
GGCAAGCGGATAATCATGAGGGCTTCGAATATTACATTCTTAAGTTTGGAGATAAATCCATCCCCATAGCAGAGATTGAGATTGCCTATCATAAAATGGCAGTAGCTGCCGGTATAAATATGGAGGAATGTCGCCTGCTGCGTGCAGGAGGTATAAATCATTTCCTCACAAAACGATTCGATCGGCGGAATGGAAAAAAGATTCATGTTCAGACTTTGGCTGCTATAAATCCGGAGGGTCACAGCTACGAAGACCTTGTTGAGACCTATCGGGAACTTTCACTCTCTGAGTCAGAGATCGAAGAGCTTTTTACGCGTATGGTATTTAATGTAATGAGTAATAATACCGATGACCACAACAAGAACTTCTCTTTCTTACTTAATGAAGAGGGGCGATGGCATCCGGCTCCGGCTTATGATGTGACGTTTATTTTCAATCCATACGGTACCGGACCAAATTTAGCCCGAAGATTGAGCATTTGCGGTAAAACAAGTGATATTACGAAGTCCGATTTGCTTGATTTTGCCGGGCAGAATAATATTAAGAATGCGGATTCCATAATCAATCGCGTCGCCGGAAGTATCGCTAACTTTAATGCAATTGCCGATTTTTACGGAGTAACAGGACCTTGGCGTAGCATTATTCAGAAGACAATTAACGACAGTCTGAAGTCTTTCGGATATATGGATCATAATACCATCACTTCCTTTTATGACGGCCATGGAAGGAATATTTCTAACTTTATCATCTCGGTTAATACAAAAGGACACTATGAAGTGTCAGCTATCGTGGATGGAAATTCCCGACGAAGGTTTGTACGACCTAATATGCCTCTTTATGCAGATTTGGTCTCCAAGGATATCTATAACCTCACTACAGATGATAGGATTCGATTGGTTCATGCTCTTTTTCCGGTAGAATAGTAGAATAGGATTTGGAAGCCGTCTTTTTTGGTGATTTTTTCGGCTGATTTATTGGTAGTCTTGAGGATTTGAGTTATTTTTGCAGTTGGTAAGCGCGTGCGGGTGGCCGCGCGGGCATTGCCGGTGTTTGCGTCTTACGGCTGACGGAGGAGACTCCGGTCGGCTGCGAGATGCTTGCAGTTATATTATATTTAGAACATAATACGTAGATAGACAGAGTTTTATGAGTCTCTTCGACACTATAAGCCGGGATATCCAGACGGCTATGAAGGCGCGCGACAAGGTGCGCCTGGAGGCGCTTCGCGGCGTCAAAAAGGAATTTATCGAGGCTAAGACGGCTCCGGGAGCCGGCGGTGAACTGACTGACGAGGCCGCCATGAAGATCCTGGTCAAGATGGTCAAGCAGCGTAAGGACAGTGCTAAAATCTATGAGGAGAACGGTCGCGGCGAGCTGGCAGCCGGTGAACTCGCCGAGGCTGCCGTCATCGAGGAGTATCTCCCCAAGCAGATGAGCGCCGACGAACTCGAAGCCGAACTGCGCGCCATCATCGCCGAAACCGGTGCCGCCGGTCCCCGCGATATGGGCAAGGTGATGGGTGTGGCCACCAAGAAGTTGGCCGGACGCGCCGAGGGGCGTGCCATCTCCGTGGCCGTGAAGCGACTCCTCAATCAGTAACTCCGGAATCAGTAAACCGGGCATAAAAACGATACACCCCGACAGAGGGTATATCCGAAAGACCCGTCTCCCAAATACAGCAAAAACAACTGATCATATATGCTAACCCTGCAAACCATAAAGGCCGATCCCGAGCACGTGATCGAGCGTCTTGCCGTCAAAGGTTTCGACGGCCGCGGCGTCATCGCCGAAATCCTTGAAATCGACGCCGAGCGCCGACGTCTCCAGCAGCGCACCGAGGCCGACGCCTCGCAGCTAAAGAAACTTGCCGCCTCGATCGGTGCCCTGATGAAGCAGGGTAAGCGCGATGAGGCTGAGGAGGTGAAGGCCGAGGTGGCCCGTATCAAGGGTGAGAGCTCCGGTCTGCAGGACCGCCTGGCTGACTGCGAGAAGAAGCAGCTTGAACTGCTGCTGACCGTGCCAAACCTCCCCTGTGACGCCGTGCCTCACGGCCTGACTGCGGAAGACAATGTTGTGGAGAAGACCGGCGGCAAGATGCCGGACCTCGGTCCTGATGCCCTCCCTCATTGGGAGCTGGCCAAGAAGTATAACCTTATCGACTTCGAGACCGGCGTCAAGGTGACCGGTGCCGGTTTCCCCTTCTATATCGGCAAGGGGGCCCGTCTGCAACGCGCGCTGATACAGTTCTTCCTCGACGAGGCCTCAGCTGCCGGCTATACCGAGGTCGAGCCCCCCTTCGTGGTCAATGAGGCCTCCGGCTACGGCACCGGCCAGCTCCCCGACAAGGAGGGTCAGATGTATCATGTCACCCTCGACAACCTCTATCTCATCCCGACAGCCGAGGTGCCGGTGACCAATATGTATCGCGACGAGATCATACCCGTCGCCGACCTCCCCAAGAAGAACTGTGCCTACTCCCCCTGCTGGCGCCGTGAGGCGGGCAGCTACGGTAAGGATGTGCGCGGTCTGAACCGCCTGCACCAGTTTGACAAGGTTGAGATCGTGCGTATCGAGAAGCCGGAAGACTCCTATGCCGCTCTGGAGGAGATGAAGGACCATGTGCAGTCGCTCCTCGAGAAGCTCGGTCTTCCCTGGCACATACTTCGTCTGTGTGGCGGCGACATGTCGTTTACATCGGCCATCACCTTCGACTTCGAGGTCTGGAGCGCCGCCCAGGAGCGCTGGCTGGAGGTGTCGTCGGTGAGCAACTTCGAGACCTACCAGGCCAACCGTCTGAAGTGCCGCTACCGCGACACCGACAAGAAGATACATCTCTGCCACACCCTCAACGGCTCGGCTCTGGCCCTGCCGCGCATCGTGGCCGCATTGCTTGAGAATAACCAGACCCCCGAGGGTATCGTGGTGCCAGAGTGCCTGCGTAAGTATACGGGATTTGACATAATCAACTGAGAGGAGCCTCGTCCGTGTGAAATCCCTCTCCCTTAAAGCCGCCATCATATGAGCTATATCAGCAAAGAAGAGAAGAAGATACCTATAGACGACCCGTCGGGAAAGTGGAGTGACCTCACGCTGCTCCCCGAGTGGGGCGAGGAGTTTTATGACGTCTACACCGTGCGCAAGCACGGCAAGTGGGTCATGCTCAAGTCGCTAAAGAAGGAGTTTGCCGACAATCCCCGCTACCGCCAGATGCTGGAGCGCGAGTTTGACACCCGCTACAACCTCTCGCATCCCAACATTGTGATGGTCAATGACCTCGAGCAGGTGCCCGGTGTCGGCCTGGCTATCATCACCGATGACGTCTACGGCTACTCGCTGCGTCGCCTCATCGACGAGAAGCGCCTGACACCGCGTATCATACAGCGCCTGCGCACTCAGCTCCCGGCCGCGATGGAGTATATTCAGGAGAACCATGTGGTGCATCACCCCATCACTCCCGACAACATCATCTTCACCGAGTATAACGAGAATCTGAAGCTCATCAATGTCGGTTACGACCAGACTTCGAGCCTCTCGCGCCAGGACACCAAGGATGATATCATAGCCTACGGCAAGGTGCTTGAGGAGGTGCTTGACCATCTCCCCGAGAGGCTCCCGCGTCTGCGCTCGGTAGCCCGTAAGGCCGCTGATCCCGAGGGCCCCTACAACGGTGTGCCCGACTTGATGATGGGGCTCAACCGCCGCTCCCCCAACACACTGCTGGTGGTGCTCTTCCTCTTCATCAGCTTCATGCTCGTGCTTCTCCTGCTGCTTGAATTGAAATAAGGTTAAGATGATAGAAATAAAGGCCGTACCCCCAACCCGCAAGGAGCTGCGTAAGTTCACGCAGTTTCAGATCGACATGTATAAGGACAATCCCTGTTTCGTGCCGCCGCTGATAAGCGACGATGTGGACACACTCGATCCCAAGAGCAATCCCGCCTTCGATTTCTGCGATGCGCAGTGCTTCATGGCCTACCGCGACGGGAAGCCTGTCGGACGAATAGCGGGTATCATCAACCGTCAGGTCAACGAGCGCTCCGGAAACGCCGATGCCCGCTTCGGCTTCATCGACTTCGTCGACGACCCCGAGGTCAGCGGCGCCCTGCTGAGAGCGGTCGAGGACTGGGCGAGAAGTAAGGGGATGACGCGTGTCATCGGTCCATTGGGCTTTACCGACCTGGACCACGAGGGGATGCTCGTCGAGGGATATGATGAACTCTCGACCATGGCTACCATCTACAACTACCCCTACTACCCTGCGCATATGGAGCGACACGGGTATGCCAAGCAAGCGGACTGGGTGGAGTTTGTGATGACTGTGCCTGACGGGATTCCCGACAAGTATAACCGTATCGCCGAGATTGTCAAGAAGAAGTCGGGACTGCGTGTGCTCAAATACACCAGTCGCAAGAAGATCAAGGAGGAGTACGGACGGCAGCTTTTCCATCTCATCAATGAGGCCTACGATTCCCTCTACGAATACTCCCCGCTGACCGATCGCCAGATAGACCATTATATAGATGTCTATCTCAATCTCCTCAACCTCGATCTGGTGTCGCTGGTGGTGGATAAGGATGACAAGCTCGTGGCCGTCGGTATCTCGATGCCCTCGATGAGTCGCGCCCTGCAGAAGTCGCAGGGTAAGATGTGGCCCTTCGGCTGGTGGCATCTTCTGAGAGGTCTCAAGGGGAAGAATGACCGTGTCGACCTGCTGCTCGTGGCCGTGCATCCCGACTATCAGAACAAGGGTGTCAACGCCCTCCTCTTCCAGGACCTGATACCACAGTATATCAAGTACGGGTTCCGCTATGCGGAGTCAAATCCCGAACTGGAGACCAACGGGAAGGTGCAGGGGCAGTGGGAGTATTTCGAAAACCGGCAGCACCGTCGTCGTCGCAGCTACTTCAAGAATCTCTGAACCATGGAGATCAGGGATACCGAGCCGGTGGAGAAGTGGGGTGCCGAGCGTGTCAACCCCTACGATGACACGCGGGCCAAGGGGGAGCAGGTCGAGGAGATGTTTGACTCCATAGCTCCGGCCTATGACTTCATGAACGCCGCCATGAGTCTCGGCCAGCACCGTCGCTGGCGGGAGCGCGCCCTGAGTCTGGCAGCGGAGGAGTTAGGTGTGCCTCCGGGGACGTCGAGACCGTTGAGGGTACTCGATGTGGCTACCGGGACCGGGGATGTGGCTTTCCGTATGCTTGAACTCTGGCCCCGGGCTCACGTCACCGGTATAGACCTCTCCGACGGTATGCTCGAAGTGGGGCGCAGGAGACAGAAGGATATTCCCGCGGCAGACGCCTCGCGCCTGACCCTGATGCAGGGTGACTGCCTGGCACTCCCTTTCGAAGACGACAGCTTCGATCTGGTGACCGTGGCCTACGGAGTGCGTAATTTCCAGCGACTGGAGCGCGGTCTGGAGGAGATGACACGTGTCACGAGACGCGGGGGAGTGGTGTGTATAATCGAGCTTGCATGTCCGCGTAATCCTCTGCTTCTGCTCGGCTATAAGATCTACACCCGCGGGGTGATACCCGCTGTCGGGCGCCTCGTCTCGGGCGACAGCCGCGCCTACACCTATCTGCCGGAGAGTATCGCCGCCGCTCCGCAGCGTGATGACCTCACGGCGATGATGGGGTGTGCCGGCCTGCGTGCCTGCCGCTGGACCTCGCTGACACTCGGTTCGGTATGCGTGTATACCGGACGCAAGCCCTGAGATAGAGAGCCCGGAATTCACAAATATCATATGCAAAGATCAGACTTTGAGATAATGGCTCCCGTCGGGAGTCGGGAGTCCCTGGCCGCGGCGATAGCCGGAGGGGCTGATGCCGTCTATTTCGGTATCGAGGGACTCAACATGCGGTCACGCTCAAGCGCTAACTTCACCGCTGAAGACATGGCGGAGATCGCTGCCACATGCAGTGCCCGCGGTGTGAAGACCTATCTGACCGTCAACACCGTCATCTATGACGGAGACATGGATCTGATGCACCGTATCATAGACCGCGCTCACGAGGCGGGGATATCGGCTATCATAGCCTCCGATATAGCCGCTATACTCTATGCGCGCTCCATCGGACAGGAGGTGCATATCTCCACGCAGGTCAATATCACCAACGTCGAGGCCGTGCGTTTCTATGCGCAATGGGCCGATGTCATGGTGCTGGCCCGAGAGCTGAATCTGGAGCAGGTGCGCGCCATCTATGACGCTATCGAGCGCGATGACATACGCGGTCCCTTAGGTGAGCGTGTCCGTCTGGAGATGTTCTGTCACGGCGCTCTCTGTATGGCCGTCAGCGGGAAGTGCTACCTGAGCCTGCATCAGATGAACTCCAGCGCCAACCGCGGTGCTTGCAACCAGATATGCCGCCGCTCCTATACCGTCACTGACCGCGAGACGGGGGATCAGCTCGACATCGAAAATCAGTATATCATGTCGCCCAAGGACCTGAAGAGTCTTGACTTCCTGGACCGTATGGTTGAGGCCGGAGTTCGTGTCTTCAAGATAGAGGGACGCGCACGCGGTCCGGAATATGTGCGGGAGACGGTGCAGTGCTATTCCGAAGCCCTGCAGGCGATCTGTGACGGCACCTGGAGCGAGGAGTGTCTCGCGGAGTGGAACGCCCGTCTCGGCAAGGTCTTCAACCGCGGTTTCTGGGACGGGTACTATCTCGGTCAGCGTCTCGGGGAATGGAGTTCGAAATATGGCTCTTCGGCGACGCGTGTCAAGGAATACGTGGCCAAGGCTACGCGCTATTTCTCCAAATTAGGAGTGGCGGAATTCAAGATGGAGAGTGGAGAGATCCGGACGGGAGATGAGCTTGTGATCACAGGTCCCACCACCGGAGCCGTCATCTTCACGGCCGGTGAAATGCGTCTCGACAGCGGCCCGGTCGACGTGGTGCGCAAAGGGGATCTCTTTTCGGTAGCCGTGCCGGAGAAGGTACGGCTGAGCGATCGGCTCTATCTGTGGAGAGACAAGACCAAATCCTGATATATGTGATCTAAAAATCTGACATACATGAATAAGACAGTACTTGTGACAGGAGCTACGAGCGGTATCGGCGAGGCCTGCGCTCTGGCCTTCATGGGCGCGGGATGCCGCGTGATAGTGACCGGACGGTCAGGCGCCCGTCTCAACGAACTTGTAGCCGCCGGCCAGGGACGCGCTCTGGCGCTCTGTTTCGACGTGCGTGACCGCGAGGCGTGTGCCGCCGCCCTGGAGTCTCTCCCCGACGGCTGGCGTGAGATAGACGTGCTGGTCAACAATGCCGGGCTTGCCCTCGGACTCGAACCTGAGTTTGAGGGAGATTGGGCCGACTGGGACGGTATGATCGACACCAACATCAAGGGGTTGCTCTGCATGACGCGCCTCGTGGTGCCCGAGATGGTGAAGCGCGGGCGCGGACACGTCATCAACATCGGCAGTGTGGCCGGGGATGCCGCCTATGCCAACGGAGCGGTCTACTGCGCCACCAAGGCGGCTGTCAAGACCCTGACCGACGGTCTGCGCATAGATGTGGCTGACACCCCGATACGGGTGACGCTTCTGAAACCGGGATTGGTGGAGACCAATTTCAGCCGTGTGCGTTTCCACGGTGACAATCAGCGGGCAGCCGATGTCTACAAGGGTATAGTGCCCCTGACGGCAGCCGATATCGCCGATGCGGCCCTCTACGCCGCGCAGGCCCCGGCCCACGTCCAGATCGCCGAGATGCTGATCCTGGCCACCCACCAGGCCTCCGGCAGCATCATCCGCCGCAAGTAACCGACCCTAATACCCGTATCGTCAGCAGCTTTGCTGCCGACGATACGAACCTCTCTACATTGCTGGGAGTTGTGGAGGAGTGACGCCCGGTTGCGCCTGCGCCATGGAGGAGCGGGCCCTGGCCCGCTCTACGCTGATGTTCAGGGTAATAAGTGCTGGGAGTGGGTGGAGGGA
>CAMWHX010000040.1 GCA_947174155.1 uncultured Porphyromonadaceae bacterium | reverse complement strand
ACCGACGCGAGCGAGCATGCCATCGATCCCCACGGAGTGATGGTGCAGATCCTGAACTCTGAAATCAGAATTTAAAAAAATATACGATATGGCAGAAAACCAGACAAACACAAAAGAGGGATATTTTTACGGTGGCGACATGCTGCTGAAGATTGACGGGAAAATAGTCGGTCACTGCACAAGCCATAAAATCTCGGCCAAGATGGGAACCCGCACTGTGGCCGTCAAGGCTCCGGCATCAGTGACCACCCTGGGAGCCGGAGGCTGGGAAGAGCACCTTCGTGACAAGAAGGGTATCACCATCTCTTTTGACGGACTGCGCCATTACGAGGAGATGGAGGGAAAACTGTCAGACCTCAAGGCAGCTTTCCTGAAGAGCAGTCCCATAGAGGTCGAATCCTACGCACGTGACAACCAGGAGGAGCCGGAGCTCAAGGGTGTAGGCTATCTGACACAGCTCGACGAGGATTATGACGCTGACGGAGACGCCAAATTCAGCGGTCAGATAGTCCTGACCGGGAAACCCGAAATATACGGATAGCCCATGGCCAAGATCGTCATCAACGGGGAGGAGTATAACGCCCGCCAGACTGCAGGCGCCCTGATGGACGCCAAGCAGGAGCTGGGGTTCGATCCCCTCTTCGAACACAATAAAATGGACTTCCAGGCCATGACGGTGCTGACGTGGTGCGCACTGCGCGCCACTGCCCGCACCAACGGCGGACAGTTCAACATGACATTGCAAGACTTCGCGGACCGCGTCACCCTGCCACAGCTGACGCAGTGGTTTGCCGAAGAGAATCCACCCTTGAAGGCCGGCACCGAACCGACAGCAAAAAAAAACTGACACTGACCGAGCTGCTCGGTATCTGTGTCGGCCGGATAGGGCTCTCCCTCGATGACTTCCGCGCCATGACCCTGGCCGAACTCTCGGCCGTGGCCGAAGCGAGGATAGCGTCTGAAGAGGGGAGAAATATCGAGGACTGGAGGAGGATGCGCACTCTGGCGTGTCTGATCATCCAGCCCTTCATAGACAAGAAACTTGACCCGCGGGAGGTATTGCCCCTCGCGGGAGATGACAAGCCGGGGGGTGACACCGCGCCGCGTAGTGAAGAGACGGGCGGAGAGTCGCACACCCGGTTTGTCGCATTAATGAAACACCGGTAGAATCCTATGGCATCCAACTCTACGATAAGCGTTACATTCCGGCTTCAGACCAACGGGGCCGAAACCTCGATGCGCGACATGGCGGCGAGTGTCGACAGGCTGCAGGATGCCATCAACGGCACCCTGTCGCCGGCCGAGCAACTCCGCACCAGCCTGATCAACTGGAATCAGGTCACACAGGCACTGCAGGGTGTGACTCAGTCAGTGTCGGCCATCAGCTCGACCGTCTCGGATCTCTCCGGCGCCTATGCCGTGCAGGAGGAGGTCGAGACCAAGCTGGCCACGGCCATGCGCAACACCATGGGGGCCACCGACGAGGAGGTCCAAAGTATCAAGGATCTATGTTCGGCCCAGCAGGAGCTTGGAGTCATTGGTGATGAGGTCCAGCTTGCCGGTGCTCAGGAACTGGCCACATACCTGGAGCTGAAATCGTCGCTCGAGACCCTGATCCCGGTCATGAACGACATGGTGGCCCAGCAGTACGGCATCGGAGCGAGCGCCGAGTCCACGGCACAGATCGCCACCATGCTCGGCAAGGTGATGAACGGTCAGGTAAACGCCCTCTCCCGATACGGATATAAATTCGACGAGGCTCAGGCGCATATCCTGAAATTCGGCACCGAGTCGGAGCGGGCCGCCATACTTGCGCAGGTAGTCGGAGAGAGTGTCGGAGGGATGAATCAGGCCCTTGCCCGGACCGACAGCGGCCGGATGGCACAATTAGCCAACGCCCTGGGGGATGTCAAGGAGCAGCTCGGAGGAGTCGTGAGACACGCCGCCCCCTACGTGGCTCTGACGTCTCAGATCCTGGGCTCTGTCAACGCCGTCGCCTCCCTGAGGTCGTCGGTGCTGGCTCTTGTCCCCTCGCTGGCTCAAGCCCGCAATCATGTCAATATTTTAGGGGTCTCAATCCGCACTACCACAACGGCGGCACGTGTCCTGGCAGTGACCCTGAAGGGACTCGTGGTCGGGAGTGCCATATTTGCCGGCATCAGTCTGCTGACGTGGATGATCGGTGAGCTCACCGGGAAGACCCGCGAACTGGCCGGAGCCTCCGGGGAGGCGGCGGAGAAGCAGCGCACGCTGGCCGATGTGGCTCATGATGCAGCCATCCGGGCCACAGAGCAAAACCTGAAGCTACAGGGACTCCTCGCCACGCTCAACGACAGCAACGCCCCGATGCGTGAGCGTATCAGCGCCCAGAAGGAACTCAACGAGGCCGTAAGGGGATTCAACGCACGCCTGGACGAGACGGGGAGAAAATTCAAGTATAACCAGGCGGCGCTTGATGAATACCTGAAGTCACTGAAGGCGGCCTATGAACTCGAGGGAGCCAAGGAGATGCTTGCCGATCTCGGCAAAGACAAGGCCCGGCTGATAATACAGAGGGAGGAGGCTGTAAAATCCGAGCAGCAGGAGCGTGACCGGCGCCGCAGTAATGACCCCTTCGGCGACAATTCCAGACTCGATAAGGTCCCGATGCTCCAGACCACAGTGGTCAGTATGCTCGATCACTCCATCGAGGAGTTGGACAGGAAGGCTGAGACTGTGGTTAATCACATAAATGATCTGCAGCAGGGGATAAAATCGTCTCCTGTCACTCCCGAGATCCCGACACCCAAGGGTGGAGGTACGGTGGAGAGGATGCAGACACGCTACGAGGCGCTCACGCACCTGATACGCGACACCACAGCGGCGATCGGCGACATGACGGAGGAGGAGGCCGCACAGGCCCGAAGCAACGTGGCGGCGTGGACACGCGAGCTGCAGGCCATCGAATTGAGACAGGCGGCGCTGATGCGACCGGAGGCGCTGAATACGCTCCGCGACTATGACGAGGAGATAGCCTATCAGACCGCTCTTCTCGCTTCAGCCTCTCTTGATGAGGCCCGGGGGATACAACGCACCATCGACGCCCTGCGCGAGAAGCGTGCAGCCCTGGTGGAGATCGAGGAGGAATTGCCCCGCCAGATCACGACCTTCGGGGAGATCGACAGAGCCATAGAGGTCTATACCTCCCTTCTCAACAAGGCGACCACGGCAGCGCAACGCCTGAATGCCGCCACAATGATCCGGGCACTGGAGGAGCAACGCGAACGGTGGCAGATGTCAGCCGGGATGAAAAAGCCGGAGGGGACGGGGGATGAGGTCAGGGAGACTCTCGAGGAGAGGGTGAAGGATCTGACAAACCGTGTCGATGACCGGGAGGGGATACTGACCATCCGCACCGTCGGACTCGAGGAGGCGGCCGCGGCCCTGACGGAGATCAACCGTCTGAAGGATCAGTTCGGGGAGAAGATGAGCACGGAGCAGCTGACAGCCCTCGACCGGGCCGCTGACAAATATCGCGAGCTCGGAAGGGCGGCCGCCGGATCCTTCAGCACCATGCAGTCGGGATGGAGTGCGGTCAGGGGCATAGGCTCCGGAATCACCAACATCACCCGGTCACTGACCGAAAGCGGCAACGCCTGGCAGCGTATCTCCGGACTGGTGGACGGAGCATTGACGGTCATGCAGGGGATATCGGCGGTGGTGTCGCTCATCAAGGCCCTCACGGCCGTCACACAGGCCGCGGTGCCGATACAGGTGGCCTCGGCAGTGGCCGAGTCGGCGGTCGCCAGGGAGGAGACGGCCGCGTATGCCGGACTGGCGGCGGCCAAGACCTTTGCCGCTCACGCCGCGATACCCTTCGCCGGCACCGGAATAGCCTCCGGGATGATAGCCACACAGCAGGCCACGATCATAGCCTCCGCCATTCCGAAATTTGCCGATGGCGGCATCATCTACGGTCCCACGCTGGGCCTGATGGGTGAGTATGCCGGAGCGTCGACAAATCCGGAAGTGGTGGCTCCTCTCTCGAAACTGCGTGACCTGATCGGAACGGCTGCAGCCGGGGGTGGCGTGGCGGCCGGACCGATTGAACTGAGGATAAAGGGGCGTGACCTGGTGGCCGTGCTGGCCAATGAGACAAGAATCGGAGCCGCGAGCGGGCGCCGCACAGGAATCAAAATCTGAACTATGTATCTGTATGGAGAGACCATAAACAGCCGGGACCGGCGCGTGAGTGTGGAGATACTCACGCATGGACGGCGTGTGCCGGAGATCGAGATAGGGGTGGATGACGTGCACCTCGATGTGGGAGGTGTGACCATCGAGGGGGATATCTCGTCACTGACAGATGTGGTGCTGGCCAGGTCGGCGACCATTATGCTGGTGTCAGCAAAATGGTTGCCGGAGCTTCATGCCTCCGACTATCGCGACACGGTGGTCGTAATCAGGGTGGAGGATGAGGTGGTCTTTGCCGGACACATACAGCCACAATCCTACTCGCAGGGGTTCGCCGCCTTTTATGATTCATACGAGATCAACTGTATCGATGCGCTCAGCGCCGCAGACCTGACAAGGTACCGTGACGCCGGGAGTCTCGACTTCCCCTGGAGTGAAGTGCGCGCCGGGGCTTCGACTCATACCATGGGGGAGATTGTGGCGGGAATACTCGCAGAGCTGTCTGCCCCCTTTGAAGCCTTGGGGGTAGAGTGTGAGACGGAGTGGGTGACCTCCCGTCCCCTCGATGACTCCGGAGCGGAACTGAGGGAGCGGGGTTCACTCTCCGAACTCCTCTTCCTCGGAGGGGATGAGGATGAGACCTGGACACGCAGGCGGGTACTCGAGGAGATACTCAGATATATGGATCTTCACATTGTCCAGGAGGGGAGCACCTTCCGGATCTTCGGCTGGGAGAGTGTGTCGGATAAAGATGCGGTTGAGGTCAGTACAGGGATAGTGGCCGATGACCGGGCCTCGATATCGATAGGGGCCGTGTATAACAAGATCACCGTGGCCGCTGAGCCGACAAATGTAGACACATTGCTCGAGGCTCCCTTCGAGGAAGGTGACATTACGAGCCCGTACAGCGGACGGCAGCTCTATTGCATAGAGGCCCGGCTGGACACGTCGAAGGATGACGGCACCATGCAGCCGGACGTCAAAGATTATGAGGCGGCCGAGATGATAATAAGCGGAGAGGATCTTCCCGCCTCGATACGATGGCCCGGATATACCAAGCGGGAGTGGACGATCAGGGTGATGACTCACCCGGCGTGGAAATTCAGGATTAACGGGGTGTCGCATGTGTATCTCCCGTCGCAGAATTATGTGCCGGATCTGCTGGCACAGCCTACGGCCTACGGGGCTGCCCTCATACGCTGGGGATATGTGGAGCGGGATCTATCCGGTGAGGATTCAGCCCCGGGGACGCTGAGCGAATCGACATCATTGGTCATATCGGTCAATGGCAACGGCACGGATTTCCCCGATGAGGAGGCCCTGAAGAGTTATCACGGGTGTGCCGTCTACACCGGGCAGGCCAATGCCGGAAACCTATCGCCATCGGACGACGCCACGACAAATTATATAGTCTTTTCCGGCAAGATTGTGATGGTGCCACGATATAAGGATTGCGGATACCTGTCGGATAATGCTGAGGAGTTCTGGGCGTCTGACTGCCTGCGGGAGGGGCACGAGGGGAGCACCGAACATATCAGACGCTCCTGGTGGGAGGCGACCACACCCAAGGCTGAACCGGTACGTCAGAATCCGGCTATCTTCAGCGGTGGGCTGGTCCCCTGGGAGAAACTTCGCGACCCTCTCCTCCCTTATGACTTCGGGACAGCCGGGAGTTTTGCCGATACGATCCACAAGGTAGACGTGGTGGCCTGTATGCTGGTGGTCGGAGACAAATGTGTGGTTGAGATTGCATCGGAGGGACGCCCGTCGGATTACGAGTGGCGCAAGTTCAAGCCTCTGGCCGAGTGTGCCGATCTCGATGAGTATTACGCCCAGTCCTTCTCCCTCGGCTTCAATCCGAAGCTGGGGGACGGGATCGTCGGCCAGGAATACGATATAGCCAACAACATCTCCTACCGTGACGGTCTCGACGTGACGGGGCTGGCCATACCCGTCAGACGAAGCGACAAGGTCAGCGGTCCGGTCAGCTTCTCGATACTCGGCCCTGTCAACCTGGTGTGGAATAAGATCACCTACCGGCACCGCACGTGGTTCCGCAAGGTCAAATGGAGCGAGACGGATGTAGCGGTCATGCCGTTAGTGGCTAATATACAGCTGAGCGACCTTCAGGTGCAGGTGGTCAGTGACAATGCCATGGAGCAACCGTTGGGCGACACGGAATTTATCTATACCTCCGATGACGGCAAACGATACTCCAATCCGATGGAGGATGTCAGGATGGCCATAACATCGGCACTGACTGAGGAGGAGCGGACCCGTATGGGTGTGCCGGCTACGGTTTCGATATCTTGTCCCGTCGATGTCGGAACGGGAGAAGGGGTGACGGCGATCCTGCGCGACGGAGAGATGATAAAGCCGGAGGAGGCCTACGTGCAGGCATATTATGACGCCTACAGCGTGCCCCGCGTGGAGATGGACCTCACGGTTTGGGAGGAGTATGCCGACGGGATGGGGACCTACGTCCATCCGGCCCTCCCGGGAAAGATATTCAGGGTACTGGCCATATCGAGAGATGTGACAGCCGGAACCGCAACGCTAAAACTGCGCGAGATATGGTGAAAGTAAGATCCTACATAAGGGAGAAGGGGGCGCAGGGGAGCACCGGGCGCATCGTCTCCGGATCAACTGCCGGGAACGGCTCCGGAAGTGTGGCCACGGCCGCATATGCCCGGCGGGCCGGAGAAGCGGACCACGCCGACAGGGCCGATTATGCCGATGAGGCATACCACGCGGCCAACGCCGGCGAGGCCCGCCACGCCCTTCTGGCCGACGAGGCCAAGGATGTCACCGCCGACTCTCCGGCTTATGACCGCTGGCTACGCAAGGACCGCGCGGACCGCACACCCTACGACCTCGGTGTCGGGGGGAGGGTGACGGCCGAAGGGGGTGTGCAGTTTGGAGCCTCCTTCGCCGACGGACTGACGGGTCACGGAGGACTCATCGATGACACCGGAGCCGGAACGCTCGACTCGCTGACCCTGCGGCGCTGGCTGGAGGTGCCGGAGCTCAGATATAACCGTGTGACGGTGCTGCGCTCCGTGACGTGGGCCACTTCGGGGGCCGGTATCATCGAGAGTGTCGTCCCCTCCGATGCCACCCATGGACGGGCGTGGCTGAAGCTTGAGGAGGGTGAACCGGGCTCTCTCGTGGCCGATGATATCTGTATGGGTATCTGGCATGACCTCGGACAGACGGCCTCGGACAGTGACGACGGTCGGGGTAACTTCCGCTTTCAGGGGTTCCGCACCTGCTACTTCCGGGTGACGGCCTCGGCTTCTGACGGGTCATGGATCGACTATGAGTTGCGCCCGGTGTCGGGGGCCTTCCCGGTGGCGATGCACCCCGTCGAGGGGATGCATGTGGCCTCCTACGGCAATTTCACCGACAAGGAGCGTCAGCAGTCGCGCTACGAGACCACGAGCTACGTGCGCTTCCTCCACGGTGTGTGCGACTGGGAGTTTGGTGAGGCCAACATCGCCGCGCAGTTCGGCGATCTCTCCAACCTCACGGTCGGTGGTGTGGCCATGAAGGGGTACAGTGTGTATCTCGACAATGTCTACATGTCGGGAGTCATCCGCAAGGTGGAGCTCTCGGCTCTGGAGCTGTCGGTGACACTGTGGCGCGGTGACGAGGAGATACCCGCCCCCGTGGAGATGGCTCCCGGGGATGAGGTGACACTACGGGCCACGGTGCGCGACGGCTGGGGCGGACTCTCTGCCGGCTGGTCGGCGGTGTGGAGTCTGGAGAGCTCGGAGGGGAACCCGGCGGGAGACTTCGAGGGTGAGAGGGTGCTGACCTTTGACGACCTGGGCAACTCGGCCCGGGCGCTGGTGACGGT